>JAGREZ010000393.1:0-5412 GCA_020446285.1 Geminicoccaceae bacterium | reverse complement strand
CTATCGGCATTTCTTCAACACGCTGCTAAGAACTGAAATCCGGAACGACTAAGAACTGAAATCCGGAACGATGGCCAGGAAACGACAGTCAGGACGATGCAAGGGGGGAGATATCCGATGAAAACCGTTCTTTTGACCGGCGCCGCGGGCGGTGTTGCGGGCATGATCCGGCCATTGCTGCGCGAAGCCTTCGATCGGGTGGTGCTGAGCGACATTCGCGAGGTGGCGGATGTCGCGGATGGCGAGGAGTTCAGGCCGGCACAGCTTTTTGATCCCGCCGCCTGCGCGCGCATCTGCGAGGGTGTCGACGGCATCATCCATCTGGGCGGATTTTCCGTCGAGGGTGACTGGGCGACCATCAACGCGGCCAATATCGCCGGCTGCTACAATCTGTTCGAAGCCGCCCGGCAGGCGGGCGTCGGCCGCATGGTCTTCGCATCATCCAACCACGCGGTCGGGTTCTACCGGCGCACCCGGCGCATCGACACCGAACGCCGCACGCGCCCCGACGGGCTCTACGGCCTGAGCAAGGCGTTCGGCGAGGCGCTCGGCTCGCTCTACGCCGACAAGCACGGCATGCGGGTCATGTCGATCCGCATCGGCAATGTCGGCGACATGCCGCTCGACGAGCGACGGCTGGCAATCTGGATCCACCCCGAGGATCTGGTCCAGCTCTGCCGCATCGGCCTCGAACATCCGGACCTGCATTGCGAGATCGTCTACGGCGCCTCCGACAATGACCGCGCATGGTGGGACAATCACGTCGCCTACGGCCTCGGCTACGCGCCGAAGCACCGTTCGGAAGACCATGTGCAACACGCACTGGCCGAACAGGCGAAGCTCGAACACGATCCCGTCGGCGACCTTTTCCAGGGCGGCAGCTTCACCTCGAACGGCTTCGCCGGCGACCTCGACAGATTGTGACCCGGCCCCCAACGCCCCCCTTGCACACCCCGCCCGCTCCCGCTATAGCACCACCACCCCGGAGGGGCGCATAGCTCAGTTGGTAGAGCAGCTGACTCTTAATCAGCGGGTCCAAGGTTCGAGTCCTTGTGCGCCCACCAACCCATTGAAATACTTGACTTCTTATTGGTTGAACTCGAACACGTCCGACTCAACCGTTCAGACGTCCGACTCTCGGGCCGGTTTTTGGCCGAAAACGGTCGCCCGGAGTAGCAGGCGGCCACCGCCGGTTCGTATCGTGCAGTTTCGCTTTTCGGGGTTCGTGTGTCGTGAAAGGTGCGTGCGCGGATCAAAAGCCGGTCAAATGACGGTCAAGGAATCCTTGACGGCTATTCCGGCTCCGGCTGCCACTGTTCGAGCTTGGCGACGGCGGCCTGGGCAAGTCGCCGGTTGCGTGGCAGGTAGGTTTCGATGATACGGCTCGTGGTTTCGAGTTGGTGCCCGCTCAGGCTCGCGATCTCCGGGATGGTGCATCCGGCTTCGGCCATGCGGACAACGGCCGTGCGCCGCAGATCGTGGAATGTCCGGCCCTCGATCCGGGCCTTGACCATCGCCGCCTTGAATGTGTGGCGGAAGTGATCGGCCTTCCACGGGCGGCCGTTGCGGGTGCAGATCACAGGCGACACGCGCGGTGCTTCTTCCAGCGCCTTGCCGAGCCGGGCGCTGATCGGAACATCGATCTTCTGGCCGGTCTTCGCCTGTTTCAGGGTGATCATCCCGTCGTGGCAGGCCGACCAGGGCAAGGCCAGCAGGTCGCCCTGCCGCTGTGCCGTATGGACGGCCAGCACATAGACCAGCGCCAGTTCCGGCCCGCAAACCGCCAGAAACCGCCGCTCCTCGTCGGGCGTCCAGACCGAATGGCGCGGCGGTTCCCGGTATTGCTTGAAGCCCAGTGCCGGGTTGCTCTTGATCATGCCTTGCCGCTTGGCGAAACTCAGCAGCAGCCGCAGCACCCGGCAGACATGGTTCGCCTGCGAGGGCGACGCCGACCAGGCCCGCTTGAGCGCCTGCACGATCGGCGGCGTTACGTCCGTTATTCGTGCGTCGCCGAGCTTCCTGGCGATCAGTTCGAGATTGTAGCCGTAATCGCGCCGGGTGCGCTCCGCGAGCAGCAGATAATCGTCATGGCTCTTGTACATGCCGATGAGCGCACGGACGGTGCCCGCCTTCGCACCTTCGAACAGGCCGCGCGCGAGCTTGTGCCGGTACTCGTCGACTTCGAGATTGCGCTCCTTGGCTTCGAGGATCGCGCGGCCCTTGTCATCCGACAGGCGCAGCGGTTTGAAGCCGAGCGCCCGCGTGCTGGCCGACGGTTCCCAGTAGTAGCGCTTGCTACCGTCGGCGTTTGCCTTGACGCGGAATTGGGGCGTTCTCACCGGAATCGATTCTCTGTTCGAGCTTCTTGACGCGCACCGCCGAGTCAATCATCTCGCCGTCGGGATTCAACAGCCGATCAATGGACACGTCCGACCAGCGCTCGCCGTCGTTCATCATGATGTCGGGAGAAGGCACGAAACCGTCCTTGCGCCCGCGCTCGAAATCGCGCCACCGGCGATAGCCGAGAATGAAGGCGACCTCGACCTCGCAATAGGTGCGCCGCGTGCTCATGGATCGTCCGCCGACCAGACGAGGCGCAGGCCGGACTTTCGGCGGCGGCCGGGCTCGAAGTAGATCTGCCACAGGTCCGACGGGTGGTCGGCAACGATCAGCTCGGCGATCTTGGCATCGAGCTTGTCGTCGTCGCGGAAGAAGAACTGCATGCGCCGGACACGCCGGCCCCACACCTTTTCATAGATGAACAGCGTCTTGAGGCCGAAGCGGGTGCCCTCGTCGACCTCGTAGGACCAGCTCGGCGCGTTCGGCAGGGCGGGCAGTTCATGGGGAGCATAGGGGCGCCGGCTCATTGTCCGTTCCTCTCCGGCAGCGCCAGAAAATCGAGCAGACAGCGCGCCAGTTCGGCGGCGTCGTAGCGGTCGAGTTTCGACCAGCCGACGGCCTCGAAGGAGCCGGCGATCTCCTCGCCATGCTCGACGAGCAGCAGCCCGTTGCGGTGCATCCGTACGATGAGGTGGTGGCCGAAGCCGTCGGAGAGCTTGCGGAAATACGGTGTCGAGCCGAACGGGCTGGCGCTCATGCGGCCGTCCCTGCGGCGGCAAGATCCATGACCCGCCCCTCCAGCCGGTCGAGCTGGCCGCGCGCGAGGTGCAGTTCCTCCAGCGCCGCCTTGAGATATTCCCACTCGTTCGGCTCCTCGATCCGGCGACGGCCGCGAATCGCCGCCCGGCGGCCGCAATCGTCGATCAGCTCGAACAGTTTTTCAGGGGTGACAGTCGGCAAGCCGCCGCTCAGAAAGAAGTTCGGTACATCATTCATCATCACTTGCCCCACCGGCCGCGCTTCGGCAACGGCTTGCCCCCCTTTGGCCGTCGTTTGCGCGGTGCCGGCGGCTCCATGGTCTCGACCTTCGCCGGATAGCCGGGCCAGTTGCCGCTCCGCAGACATTGCGACCAGCTCGCCGCCGCGTGATCGATCTCCGCGCGGCCGCGTTCGAGCAGACGCGGGCCGGGCTCGAAGATCATCAGCCCAAACGGCTCGGCGGTCTCCTGCACGACGAAGGCGAAACGCGGCCGCTTGACGCCGAGCCGTCCGGCCGCACGGCGATACCATGCCGGCTGCACGCGGCCCGGAAGCTCCATCAGCGCCCGCCGCTTCCACATGGCAAGCGGCATCGAGGTCGTCTTGTAATCGAGGATCAGGCCGGCCTCCGGGTCGATCCAGTCGAACCGCGCCCGGCCCCAGATCGGCGACGGCCCCGCCTCCTCCTGCCAGAAGGCCGAAACTTCCGAAAACCCGCGCGCTGGCGAAAAGGCCCAGGCCATGCCGGCACGGGCCAGCTGCTCACGGGCGGCGGCGAGCATCCGCGCCATGCGCGGCCAGTCTCCCGCCAGCACGGGAATGCCGCAGGCCCTGCGGATCTCCTCCCGGCTCGCCCGCGCCGCCCTGGTGCGCCAGTCCGGCGCATCCACCGTCACCACCCGCACCTCGCCACCGAGCAGCAGCTCGTGCATGGCGGAACCGAAATCCATGTTCTTCGTCGTCTCGAACGCCACCGGATCGGTGAGGCGCGGATGCCGGGCGGCGGCGTGCGCCGGCGAGCGTTCCAGCAGCAGCGAGGCCAGTGACGAGGACAGCGAGGGACGCGGCGCCGGGTCGGCATGATAGGTGGCGGCGGGCATCCGGTAGGTGCCCGGCTCGGTCAGCGGGCCGGAAAGGGCGAGCGGGTTCATGGGCGCACCTCCGTGCAGCGTCGTTCGCTTTCACACCGTGTGGCGCTTCTGGTAGAATGCCGGCCATGGAACAGGTCGATCTGAACTTCATTGCCAGACAGCTTGAGCGGGTCATCGAAGAGCAGGCCCGGCAGCGTGACGACATCACCGTGCTCACGGGCATAACCATCCGGCTCGAAGGGTCCGTCCAGGGACTCACGACCGAAATTCGCGGACTGCGCTCCAAGGTCGACCGTATGGAGAGGCGGCTCGATCAGGTCGCCGCCGCCGTCGAGCGCATCACGCAGGAGCCTGCGGGCTAGCATTCCTCTTCATCCGGCCCCAGCCCCGGCTGCCTGTCCAGCCAGGCGTCATATTCGGCGTCAGCGGCCGAGGCGAGATACTCGTCTTCGCCCGGTTCATCCGGGAATACGGGCACGAACACCGACCAGTCGGCACTCTCCGCCGCATCTTTCGGGCGGATCAGGGCGAGAAATTTCGTGTGCATGTTCATGGGCGTGTCCTCTTTCTTCAAGCCAAAATTGACACACCATGTTTCAATAATCAATACAATTACGACCCGTTTTGGGTCAAAAGCGGATTTGACCACCTTGAAGGGATTACTCCTCCCGTAGAGTTGATCGCCTGAGCGGGCTGGCTATTGGGTAGACGTTCGCCCCAATATTCTGGATGTCAGACGTTGCGGCAAACCTGACGGGTCGCCGCCATAGATCCAGTCGAGAGTCACGCCATGACGCTGCTTCAAGCGAAGCATTGCGGCAGGGTCGGGAAGCCTCGTCCCTTGTTCCCAGTTTCCAAGCGCGCCTCGCGACACTCCAACTTGCTCCGCGAGTTGCTCTTGGGTGAGTTCAAGCGCGCGCCGCGTAGCGGCAAGGCGTTCCCCGACATCAAGCACCAAATCGGCACTGCGTTCGGGTAGTGGCATGACTCTTTTCGCATAAGGGCTAACCCTCAATTCAGTACTGAAATGGGAACTTTCGGGCACGCAGCGATTCGGGTCTTTTTTATAGAAACACTATGTGTCAAAGTTGATCGCCATGAATGGACGAACTTTGATTGAAAGCCTTGGCGGGGCGACCCGAATCTCCAGAGAGATGGGCATCAATCCGCAAGCGGTGAGCAACTGGAAGGCGCGCGGCATCCCCGCGCACGCCTGGCCGGC
>JAGREZ010000392.1:4260-7793 GCA_020446285.1 Geminicoccaceae bacterium | reverse complement strand
CGTTCGAACATTGCCCGGGTTGCCGAATGGCGCATCCGGTCGATCTGTTCGTTCACCGGCGCCGTCTGCTCGATATAGGTTTCCGAACGGGGCACATAGGCTTCCGGCTGGTAGTAGGCGTAATAGCTGACGAAATACTCCACCGCATTGTCCGGAAAGAAATTCCGGAACTCACCATAAAGCTGGGCGGCAAGGATCTTGTTGGGGGCGAGAATGATCGCCGGCCGCTGCATTTCGGCGATTACATGCGCCATGGTGAAGGTCTTGCCCGACCCGGTCACGCCGAGAAGGACCTGATCGCGATCGCCGCCGCGAACCCCTTCGAGCAATGCGGCGATCGCCGCCGGCTGGTCGCCCGACGGGCCGAAATCCGAAACGAGCCCGAACGGTCTGCCGCCTTCCGGACGCTGTATCAGTTCCGGTGCGTGCGCCGCCGCGCGAAGCATGTCGAGTGCCGATGATCCATCCTGCTGCATGCTCACAGGATGCCGTGGCGACGATGCGCTTGCAAGGCCGCCGCCGATCACTCCTGCCAGCCTGCGCGCTTGCCAAGCCGCACCCCCGGTCGTACCGTCCGCCCGCCAGTTTCCATGCGACATCGAGGGGGGAGAGATCATGCGCAAGAACAGGCTTCGCGAACTGTGGGCCCAGGGCAAGGGCACCGCCAATGCCTGGTGTTCCACACCGTCCAGCTTCACCGCCGAGCTGATGGCCCATCAGGGCTGGGAATCAGTCACCATCGACTGCCAGCACGGCCTGATCGACTATCAGACCGCCGTCACCATGTTGCAGGCCATATCCACCACCGACACCGTGCCGATGGTGCGGGTTCCGTGGCGGGAGCCCGGCATCCTCATGAAGATGCTCGATGCGGGCAGCTACGGCGTCATCTGCCCGATGGTGAATACCGTCGGGGAGGCGAAGGAACTGGTGGAAGCCTGCTCCTACCCGCCGCTCGGCCAGCGCAGCTTCGGGCCGATCCGCGCCACCGTCTATGGCGGTGCCGACTATCACCAGCACGCCAATGACGAAATCCTCGTGATCGCCATGATCGAGACCAAGACGGCGCTCGCGAATGTCGACGAGATCATGGCCGTCGAGGGCCTTGACGGGCTCTATGTCGGCCCTGCCGATCTCGCCATCTCGCTCGGGGTGACCCCCGGATTCGATCCGACCGACCGGACGGTGCTCGACGCGATTGCAAAGATCCTCGCCGCCGCCAAGAAGCACGGAAAGTTCGCCGGCATCCATTGCGGCTATCCCGCTTTTGGCAAGCGCATGATCGAGGACGGCTTCGATTTCGTCACGCTCATGAACGACACCCGCATCATGAACCTCAAGGCCCAGGAATTCCTCGAGGAATTCCGCTCCGCACCGTCCGGCGGGCCGCAGAGCTCGACCTACTGAGCGCGCACCGCCCATGACCAGGGTCGCCGTTATCGGCCATGTGCGCGAGGAAGCCATCTCGCTTCTTCGCGCACGCCCGGAGATCAGGATCGATGCCGCCCCGGACGGGCCAGCGGACGGCTTTCGCGACATCGTTGCCACGGCCGATGCGATCCTCTTGCGCACATCGAGGCTGGATCGCGAGCTGATCGCGACGGCACCGGCGCTCAAGGTCGTCTCACGGCATGGCGTCGGCTTCGACAATGTCGATGTCGCGGCCCTGACCGAGCGGCGCATTCCGCTTTGCGTGGCGGCCACCGCCAACAATATCTCGGTGGCCGAACACGCGATCTTCATGATGCTGGAACTGGCCAAGGCCGGCCGGGCCCATGATGCCGCCGTGCGCGACAATCGCTGGTCGATCCGTCTGGAAACCCGCGCGATCGAGCTTTTCGGCGCACGTCTACTCATCGTCGGACTCGGGCGAATCGGCAAGGCAGTTGCCAGCCGTGCGGCGGCATTCGGCATGGATGTGACCGCGATCGATCCGTACATTGATGGTGCCGTCTTCGCCGGCGCCGGCTGTGCCCGGGTGACGGATCTGGCGGCGGCACTCGCCGGAGCGGATTTCGTGAGCCTGCATGTTCCACTCGACGACACGACCCGGAACATGATCGACAGGAATGCGCTCGCCTTGATGAAATCCGGGGCCATTCTCGTCAATACCGCACGCGGTGGCCTCATCGACGAGAAGGCGCTGGCCGAGGCACTGGCCACGGGTGGCATACGCGCAGCCGGCCTCGACGTGTTCGAGGCCGAGCCGCCACCCGCCAGCCACCCACTCTTCGGCCAGGACAATGTCCTCCTCTCACCGCACAGTGCCGGCGTGACGGAACAATCCATGCTGCGCATGGGCACGGAAGCCGCACAGAATATCCTCGACGTCCTCGACGGCCGACCGGACCCATCGGTGATCGTCAACGGGTTGTAGCATCGAGGGGCTCGTACCGTCACACGGTCCAACACCACCTGACGTACGGGTTTCCCCTCCGACATGACCACCTCCCCCGTATCCGGACAATTCCGCTTTGGCGAGACGTCCGTGCCTGCGGGGGCTAGGGCTTGATCTTGCTGTTCGCGGCTTTTCTTCCCTTTTTTCCGGCCCGCATCGCTGCCTCGATGGCCAGTCCGGCCCAAGGGTGCATGGCTTCGGGGGACTCGAGGGCATCGTCGGGGGCGGTCATGTAGGAGGGTATGCGAATCTGGCCGGTCTTGCGGCCATAAGTGAAGGGGGCGCAGCCTTCTTCCTCGAAATGAGGGCGGGTCGTGTCGTCGACCTTGAGATAGAGCTGCTCGCTTGCAATGAGCGCGAACATCCGCTCATGCAGGAAAATGCCGTGGCCACCGAACATGCGCTTGCTCGTGACAGGGCCGAGCGGTTCGAGCAGTTCAAGGGCGTGTGCGAGGGCGCCTTCATTGCCGTCCATGGCTCAAAACCCCTTGTGCACGAGCTCGCTCAGGCATTCGGCGAAGATTGCCCGCTCGCGGCGATTGCCTACGGTCACGCGGATGCAGCGATCGAGTGGCGCAACGCCGGGCATGCGGATGAACACTCCCCGTTCGTCGAGCGCGCGTTGCAGTCCGCGTGACCGCTCGCCCGCGCCCGTGTCGATAGCGACGAAATTGGTCATCGATGGCAATGCGCGCATGCCCAGTTCCCCGGCGATCCGGCCATATTCGGCACGGCCGGACTCGACTTCGCGACAGACGGAAGCGAGAAAACCGGTGTCGTCGAGCGAAGCCATGGCAGCGGCCTGGGCGAGGCGGTTGACGCCGAAATGGTTGCGGATCTTGCCCAGTCCGGTGATCAGCGCCTCATGGGCGATGGCGTAGCCGATGCGTGCGCCGGCGAGCCCGTGTGCCTTGGAAAAGGTACGAAGGCGGATGACCGACGGGTTGGACGTGTCGATGGCGGGAACGATGCCCTCTGCGGCGAAATCCGCATAGGCCTCGTCAAGGACGAGCAGGACGCCTTGCGGAACCCTGGCGATCATGGCCTCGATCGTGCCTGCCTCGTGCCAGCTCCCCATGGGATTGTCGGGGTTGGAAATGTAGAGGAGGCGCGCGCCGGTCCTGCGTGCCGCATC
>JAGREZ010000392.1:892-4199 GCA_020446285.1 Geminicoccaceae bacterium | reverse complement strand
GCGATGTGATAAGTGAAGGTGGGATAGGCGCCGAGCGAGGTCACGACCGGTTGTCCGGGCTCCACCGTCATGCGGACGATATTGCCGAGAATCTCGTCGATGCCGGCACCGACGAGGACTTCCTCGACGCGGACATCATGCAGGCGGGCCAGCTTCGTGCGCAGTTCCAGGCTTTCGGGATCGCCATACAGGCTTGCAGTCGCGGCCGCCTCGATCATTGCGAGCCGTGCCGCGGGTGACGGACCGAACGCGCTCTCATTGGCGCCGATACGGGCGCGAAAGGAACGCCCGGAGCGCCGTTCAAGCGTTTCCGGGCCGATGAACGGCACGGCTGCCGGCAGGCTCTCGACCAGCGGAGTAAAGGGGATCGATGGCATTTTGCTCATGGATTCAGGACCCCGGCGTTTTCGGTCGTGTGTTTCACCGATGTTGAGCAGGCGGATCCTGATCCCGCAAGTCTGCTGACAGGCCCGTCGCCACGCATGCCCTGTTCATCCGCCGGTACAGTTCGCGTTCTATGGGCAAGTCGATGGCAGCGGGCCTATACTTCCGGTCAACGCGGTCGCTGTCCGGCCGCTTTTGCCAAGGGGAAGGACGGGTGGCAAGAACCCTTCACGTCGCGGCAGCCCAGATGGGGCCGATCGCGAAAGACGAGCCGCGTTCGAGCGCGGTATCGCGGATGGTGGCAATGATGCGGGAAGCGGCAGGGCGCGGCGCCGGGCTGGTGGTCTTTCCGGAACTCGCGCTGACGACCTTCTTTCCGCGCTGGTACATCGACGATCAGGCTGAACTCGACGGCTGGTTCGAGCGGGGTGCCATGCCCAACGAGGCGACGCTGCCATTGTTCGAGACGGCGAAGGAACTCGGGATCGGATTCTGTCTCGGTTATGCCGAACTCACCGCCGACGGACATCATTTCAACACATCCATCCTTGTCGACGGCGACGGCACAATCGTTGGCAAATATCGCAAGGTGCATCTGCCGGGCCATCGCGAACACGAACCGGAACGACCGTTCCAGCATCTGGAGAAACGCTATTTCGAACCCGGTGACTATGGCTTTCGAACCTTCGATGCCTTCGGCGGACGCCTTGGCATGTGCATCTGCAACGATCGCCGCTGGCCGGAGACCTGGCGGGTCATGGGTTTACAAGGGGTCGAAATGGTGGCGCTCGGCTACAATACGCCGTGGCACTATCCGCTCGCGCCGGAACACGATCATCTGCAGAACTTTCACAATCACCTGTCGATGCAGGCGGGCGCCTACCAGAATGGAACCTGGGTGGTCGGGGTTGCGAAATGCGGTGTGGAGGAAGGCTGCCTGATGATCGGCCAGAGCGCGATCATCGCACCCACGGGCGAGATCGTTGCCATGTGTTCAACGCTTGGTGATGAAGTGATCACGGCGGTATGTGACCTCGATCGATGTCAGGAAATCAGGAACAACATCTTCAATTTCGCCCTGCATCGCCAGCCACAGCATTATCAGGCCATCGCCGATGAGGAAAAGCCCGGTGGTTGACCCGAACCGTCCAGTGCCGGCGGCCGAGACGGCAAGCCGATTCTATTCCCTTCCAGCGGCCTCTTCCGCCGCCCGCTTCCTTGCCCATTCGAGAGCCGTTCCACTGCCGGCAATATCGCCGTCGGGGAGGAGATAGAAACCCACGAGACGGCTGTCACGATGCTCGTCCGGCTTGTCATAGCATTGCACGTCGGCCAGCGTACGGTAGCAGAGGACGATGATCTGGTCCTCCGGGTATGGATCGCTCGCGCCACAGGCTGAAAGCATGAGCAGACTGGCAATCGACAGGAAGCGGATGTGCACGTTCATGAACCGAGATTACATATGTGCGATAGCTTGGCGGCTACCAATCGATATCCGTCCTACGCCATGGTGACCGACCGTTAGGCAAGGCACGAACGAACGGCGCGTGATGCCATGAAAGGGGTTGTCTGCGAACTGCCTGTGCGTGATGTGTGACGAAATCGGAGATGTCCGGCAGCAGGAACGGTGCCTGCGGTCCGGCTCTCCTATCTGCCGGTGCGCCTGATCGCCTGCACGGCCCTGTCGAGTTCCTGCAGGAAGCGCGAACGGTCCTGTCTGTTCATCGGCCGCCCGCCGCCCGTGATTTCTCCAGCCTCGCGAAGCCCGGTCATCAGGTTGCGCATGGCGAGGTCGTTGCCGATCGAATTTTCCGTGAAGGGTCTGCCCTGGCCTGAAATGACCCGCGCTCCGGCTTTCACGCAGCGGTCGGCAAGCGGCACATCGGACGTGATGGCGATATCGCCGGTCCCGATGCGCTCGGCAATCCAGTCATCGGCGCGATCCAGTCCTTCCTCGACCACGACCTTTTCGATGAGCGGACTTTCTGGCGCGCGCAACCAATGGTTCGCTACCAGCCAGACCTTCAGACCGTAGCGGCCGGCCACACGATAGGTCTCTTCCTTGACGGGACACCCGTCGGCATCGACATAGATTTCCAGCATGGCCGCTCTGATAGCAGGTTACGCGGACGGATGCGACCGGTCACTGCCACCTCTCTCGACAAACCGTTTCTTTCGTCGGTCGGCGAAATGCCGGCACTTTGTATCGACTGACGATTCCTGCTGTTGTGCAGGCGCCCCGCTTGCATCGTGGCTATCGGCATTTCCTCGACACGCTGTTATGGATGGATGAGGAGGCTGAAACCGGGAGTTGGTGTTCATGTTCGTTCCGGGTCTGGATTTCGCGCTTGGCGAGGAGATCGACGGGTTGCGCGAGACCGTCGCCCGTTTCGCTCGCGAGAAGATCGCTTCAAGAGCGACTGAAATCGACGCTACCAACTGCTTCCCCCGCGATCTCTGGACGGAACTGGGGGGGCTAGGATTGCACGGGATCACGGTGGGGGAGACCTGGGGCGGTGCCGCCATGGGTTATCTGGCGCATGTGATCGCCATGGAGGAAATCAGCCGGGCTTCCGCATCCGTCGCCCTTTCCTACGGTGCCCATTCCAATCTCTGCATCAACCAGATCCACCGCAACGGCAGCGACGCGCAAAAGCGCCGCTTTCTGCCGAAGCTGATCTCGGGCGAACATCTCGGTGNNGCTGGCCATGAGCGAGCCGGGGGCCGGCTCCGATGTGGTGTCGATGCGGCTTCGGGCTGAAAAACGCAATGATCGCTACATTCTCAACGGCAACAAGATGTGGATCACCAACGGGCCGACGGCCGATGTGCTCGTTGTCTATGCGAAGACCGATCCCGATGCCGGGCCGCGCGGCATCACCACCTTTCTGATCGAGCGCGGGATGCCCGGTTTCTCGGCGGC
>JAGREZ010000392.1:0-788 GCA_020446285.1 Geminicoccaceae bacterium | reverse complement strand
GGGCATGGGGGTGAATGTGCTGATGTCGGGGCTCGACTATGAGCGCATCGTCCTTTCCGGCGGTCCGCTCGGGATCATGGCGGCGGCGATGGACGTGGTCATCCCCTATGTCCATGAGCGCGAACAGTTCGGCCGGCCGATCGGCACCTTCCAGCTCATGCAGGGCAAGCTTGCCGACATGTATGTGACGCTGAATACCGCGCGGGCCTATGTCTATGCCGTGGCAAGGGCAGCCGATCGTGGCGAGACGACGCGCAAGGACGCGGCAGGCTGTATTCTCTACAGCGCGGAAAAAGCCACATGGATGGCGCTCGAGGCGATCCAGTGCCTCGGCGGCAATGGCTACATCAACGACTATCCGACGGGTCGCCTCCTGCGTGACGCCAAGCTCTACGAGATCGGCGCCGGCACATCCGAGATCCGCCGCATGCTGATCGGCCGCGAACTGATGAAGGTGACTGGCTGAACCATGTCCCGTCTCAACTCCTCCATTTCGCCCAATTCCGAGGCTTTCGCCAAGAACCGTGAAGCAAATCTTGTTGCGCTTGAGACCATCCGCGAGGCAGCAGCGCTGGCCGCCGCTGGCGGGGGTGCAGCTTCCCGCGAGCGCCATGCTGCGCGGGGCAAATTGCTGCCGCGAGATCGCGTGGCCGGCCTGCTCGATCCAGGCAGCGCCTTCCTGGAAGTGGGGGCAACTGCGGCCCATGGCATGTATGGCGGCGAGGCGCCCTGCGCTTCCATGGTTGCCGGTATCGGCACTGTGTGTGGCCGCGAAGTCATGATTGTCG
>JAGREZ010000391.1 GCA_020446285.1 Geminicoccaceae bacterium | reverse complement strand
CAGTATGATCTGTCTGGATCGATGCGCCAGATGACCCGTTCCCGGATCAAGACGCTCCTGCGCTATTTCGTCAGTTTCGGCCTGATCGGATGGCTCGTCGCCGGACTCGATCTGCAGGAGCTGGATGACGGCCTGCGGCGCGCGGAACTGAAGTGGCTTCTGCTCGCCCATCTCCTCACGCCAGCGGCACTGGCCTTCAGCGTGTGGAAGTGGCGGCTCCTGCTCGAGGCTCACGGACATTCCCTGTCGCGGCGATCGCTTTGGGGCTTCTATCTTCTCGGCAAGCTCGCGAGCAATTTCATGCCCTCCAATGTCGGCGGCGATTTCATCCGCGTGGCACTGGCATCGCGCGCGCTCGGCCCGTCGAGCTGGCCGGCCGTTACCGGCTCGATCCTCGTGGAGCGCCTGACCGGCCTGATCGGCCTGTTCATTTCACTGTTCGCCGGGGCGGCCCTGCATTTCCAGTGGGTACGCCAGCTGGATCTGCTGTTTCCGATCCTTGCCGGCGCGCTTGCCATTCTCGTTGCCTGTTTTCTGATCTTTTCCCGCAGCTCGAACCGTCTTCTGGCGTGGATGGGCGGCTGGCCGCTGATGGAGCGGCCGGTCAGTCTGCTGATGAAGCTGCATGACGCCTGCCTGACCTATTCGCGCAGGCCGGCGCTGCTGACGGGCTGCATCGCGATCAGCGTCGTGTTCTATGTGCTGATCGCCTTTCAGGTCTGGGTGCTGTGCTGGGCATTCCCCTGGGTGGAGGTCAGCTGGACGACCCAGCTCGTCCTGTTCGGGATCGTCGCGCTGGTATCGTTTCTGCCGATTTCGATCAATGGCTACGGCGTGCAGGAGAGCGTGCATGTGCTGCTGTTGATGTCGCTCGGTTTCGCCCAGCACGAGGCCCTGGTCATCGCACTGGGCTATCGCGCCATCCTGCTCGGCCCGGCTCTCGTCGGTGCGCTGTTGTTCGCATCGAGCGGCTTTGTCCGTTCGATCTTCCACCGCTCGGCCGCCACCACCGGCGTTTCCTGACCGTTCCGCTTCCACAAGACAGGAGGCCCGCGACGCCGCGAGGGGCGACCGCGGGCATGGTCTCGCCTGAACGACCGTGTGACCGCGACCCCCGCCGTGGGTGTCCTCTACCCGGTCAGTCCCTGGGAGCGGGCTCGGTGGCCCGGTGGATGAGCGCGAACACCACCACGATCCCGAAGATGCACAGGCCCCAGCCGAAGATCGCAAAGGGGACATCGCGGGCCTGCGCGGCGAGGCCGAGGCCGAACAGGCTCAGGAGGGCCATGAAGGCGCCGGAAAAAAGCTGGCTCATGATGGTCTCACCCTTCTTCGACGGGATCGAGTTCGACGGTGTCGCGATAGGCATGCCAGGTGGCGTGGCCGATCAATGGCAGGGTCACGACGAGGCCGAGATAGAGCGTGAGCAGGCCGACCATGCTGAAGACAACGATCAGCGCCGCCCAGAACAGCATCGGTCCGGGATTGGTCTGCACCGCCTTGAAGCTCGTGGCGATGGCCTCGATCACGTTCATCTCCGGATGGTCGAGCAGCATCGGAATGGAGACGACACTGATGGCGAATGCGAGCAGGGAGAGGACGGAGCCGATCGCCGAGCCGACGATGAGGAACTTCCAGCTGCCGGAAGAGAGGAAGGTCTCGACGAACAGGTTCTCGAAGGATGGCGGATCCATGCCGAAATAGAGGAAGAACAGCAGTGCGGCGATGCGCGCCCAGAGGAACATCAGCAGCATCAGCGCCACACCCATGAGTGCCAGCTGCGACAGGTTGCGCCCGAAGGATGCAAGCGCGTCGCTGATGGACGAGGACTGTCCGCTCTCCAGCCGCCGGCTGACCTCGTAGACGCCGACGGTGAGGATCGGGCCGACGATCAGAAAGCCCGCCATCAGCGGCAGGATCAGATAGACCGCATCCATGGCATAAAGGCCGGCAGTGATCACATAGCCCGTGATCGCCGCGAGTATTCCGTAAGTGAGCCCGACCGTGGGCTCCGCGCGAAAATCCTTCCAGCCCCGGGCCAGCCACGACCAGGGCTGGTCCATTTCGAGCCTTTTTATGATCGCTTTCGGGTGTGCGAAAACCGGTACGGCCTCTGCCATCCTCAATCCCTCCAATGCTCGCCCTACTTTCCGCATCCGACAACGGATTGGCAAGTCGCTTGGTAGTTCAAGAAGTCGCAGCCAAACTTGACATGGATCAATGTCCGGCCGCGACTTTTCGACAGTTTCACGAGCTGCGCGTCGTCCGTATGATGGAGCGCGACAGTTGAAGAAAAAGTCCCCCTTGGGGGATCGCAAAGGCAGTACCCCTGCGCAGGCGGGGGTGCCGCGCGTGGCATCCGGCCGCGCGGGGATACAGGAGAGCGGCATGACGGCTTTGGCCATGAGCGGAGATCGGGCGGTGCCCTCCGCATATAACGAGGACGTCGTCAGAAAATTTGCCATCGCCACCATGTTCTGGGGCGTTGTCGGATTTCTGGCGGGGACATTCATCGCCTTCCAGCTGGCGTTTCCGGTGCTGAATTTCGATCTGCCGTGGCTGAGCTTCGGCCGGCTGCGCCCGCTCCACACCTCGGCGGTCGTGTTCGCGTTCGGCGGCAATGCACTGCTTGGAACGTCGCTCTATGTCGTCCAGCGGACATGCCGGACGACGCTCTTCGGCGGCCGGGCGCTGGCTGATTTCCTCTTCTGGGGTTACCAGTTCTTCATCGTCATGGCCGCGCTCGGCTATGTGCTCGGCGTGACCCAGGCGCGTGAATATGCGGAGCCGGAATGGTTCGTCGACCTGTGGCTCACGCTGGTCTGGGTGATCTATCTGGTGATCTTCCTCGGCACCGTGCTGATGCGCCGGGAACCGCACATCTACGTCGCCAACTGGTTCTATCTCGCCTTCATTATCACCATCGCCATGCTGCACATCGTCAACAATCTGGCGTTGCCGGTGTCCTTCGTCGGCACCAAGAGCTACTCGCTCTTCTCCGGCGTGCAGGATGCGCTGACCCAGTGGTGGTACGGCCACAATGCGGTGGGCTTCTTCCTCACCGCCGGCTTCCTCGGCATGATGT
>JAGREZ010000390.1:1583-6073 GCA_020446285.1 Geminicoccaceae bacterium | reverse complement strand
CGGCGGCGGTGATGGCGGTGGAGATGGCGGCGGTAGCACCGGTGATCGTCCGGTCCTGACCCTGCGCCCTGACATCGACGCGACCGTGGTTGAGCAGGATAACGGCTACAACCCGCCATCGACGCCGGAGCTGCCGATCATCGGTGAAGGCGAGCGGATCCCTGACGATGCCATCAATGGCATCGATCAGAACATCCTGACCCTCGACGAAAGTCGCGAAGTCTTCGTACGCTTCGTCGACGAGACGTCCTACTCGGTGGATTCGCTCTTCGTGCACGAGATCGCCGCGGACGGATCGATGATCAATGTCCGGGCGGTCTTCCCTTACACCAACAAGCCCGGTCAGCCTTTCCAGCCGGCGGATCTTGAGCCGGGAACGGAAGTGTCGCTCGGCACCTACGAGGCGGGCACGCAGATCAATTTCTTCCTCGTCAACGACGGTGGACGCGACAACGATCCGTCGATCTTCACCGGCGGTCGTTTCGAGCTGCGCAATGCACTGACGGGCGAACCGGCCAGGATCGATGACGGTCAACCGCCCGTGCTCGTGCATATCGCCGATGACGATACGGAGACGGTCGTCAAGGCACATGCCTTGTACGGCGCCGACAGCGGGCAGGATACGCCGAACGTCAATGCGCTCAATCCGGACGGTGTCGGCCATGTCGTTTCCGGCTGGGATGACGCGACCGGATCGCTGATCGTCGGTTTCGAGGACCATATCAAGGCGAACAAGGACAATGACTTCAACGATGATGTCTATGCCGTTCGTTTCGGTTCGGTCACCCAGAAAACCGTCTACCTCACCGGTGAGGACGCTGATCTCGGCCTCGGTGCGCAGATCACCGACACAGACAGCACGATCATGTCCGGCAGCACTGTCTGGCTGACCTCGAATTTCGATGGTGACACGCTGGTGCTCGACGAGAGTATCTTCTACGGCACCAACATCAGGCTGGACGTGAAGTCGGCGAACGAGATCAAGCTTTACGGCAACGACTCGATCGCCAATTACGAGAAGGTCATCAGTGCCATCGGCATCGAGCTCGGCGACGATCCCGAGGCCGGCGAGCGTACCATCGAAGCACGGGTTCGCGACCTTGAGGGCAATACCAGCGCCAAGGCCGAGACCACGATCGATGTCACCGACCGGATCCTCGCCGGCGACGATGACGACAACACCATCACCGGCGTGAGCGGCAGTGAAGTCATCGACCTTTCCGACGGTGACGATTCGGTCTCGACGGCCGGCGGCGACGATACGGTCTACGGTCGCAGCGGCAACGACTTCATCAATGGTGGTGAGGGCAATGACACGCTCGACGGCGGTCGGGGGCATGATACCCTTGTCGGCGGTGCCGGCAGGGATGTTCTCACCGGTGGCCGTGACGGTGACGTGTTCCGTGTCACAGGGCTCTCCGATGGAACGGACACGATCACCGATTTCAATGCTGACGATGGTGACGTGCTCGATCTGCACATGCTTCTCGACGGAACGGGCTTCGATTCGACGAAGGCGAATGTGGATGATTTCATCCGGCTGAGCGCCGCTGATACCGATGGTGATGGCGATACGGATGACATTACCGTCAGCGTCGATCTCGATGGAAACGGTTCGGCGCACCGAATGGTCACGGTGTTCGATCTGACCAATCCGGTCGGCGTCGACGGATCGACCGATCCGTTGTCCATCACGACTTTCAATAATGAGAATAATGTCGTGAGCTGAACGTTCGAACGGCGAAAGACGAGAACAAACCGGGCCGGCGTCACAACACGCCGGCCCTTTCGCGTCTGGCGGGACAGGTCGGATACATGCCGCAAACAACCCGAAGTCCGATCAGAATGCGTCCGTGCAAACGGGAGCCGTCGACACATTCAAACGCAAGGAGCAGATCCCTGCTGCGGCGTGGTTGTTTGGTGGATGCCTGTCTTCGCTGTTGCGTGGTTCCGTTTCGCCGGTCAGGCGAGTGCCATGATCCGGGCCGGCCCGCCCGTGCCGCCCCGGTGCTTCGGAGCGCCGATCACGATGGTTGCTCCGGATGCCGGCAGTGCGTCGAGATTGGCGAGGCACTCGATGCCGAAACGGCCCGAGGGCAGCCAGGCATAGTGGGTCGCGAAGTCCGGTGACTGACCGAAATCGAGGGAGAGCGTATCGACGCCGATCGACCGCGCGCCTGTCTCGTCCATCAGCATCTGTACCGCCTCGACGTGGAAGCCGGGATAATGCTGCGTGCCCTCGCCGTCGGCATTGCGGAACATGTCGGATGAGGCATGTCCGGCCCAGCCTGAATTCATGGCGACGCAGGCGCCGTCGGGAATGTCGCCATGCTCGGAAATCCACGCCTTGAGATCATCGGGCGTGAGCTGGCTGTCGGGATCGTCCTGAGCGCGCGCGCTGATGTCGATGATGCAGAGCGGCGCTACCAGATCACCCACAGGAATCTCGGCCACCGTTCCGCCATCTGCGGAGAAGTGCAGGGGCGCATCGATATGCGTGCCTGTGTGCTCGTTGACCCTGAGTTCGAAGAGATTGTAGCCGTCCTTGTCGAAGAAGGTCTTCTGTTCCTTGAAGAACTGCTGCACGCCTTCCCATGTGGGAAAGTCCTCGTGCAGTTCATGGGTCATGTCGACAACGCTCTTGTACCCGGAAGCGAGCGCGGCGGGCGCGGTTGCAACCGAACCCACGGCAGCGGCAGCAACACCGGCGGCACCGGTCCTGAAAAGGTGACGCCTCGAAAGCATGCGCTGCTTGACCGACTGCATGACGCAAAGATTGCACATCGACGTTTCCTTCGACCTGATTCTTTTCCATTTGACAGAGACACTATGCCACACTGCCCTTCAAGCACAATCATCGCCTTGCGGGTCGCGATCCGCGCAGTGACCGGACCATGACGCGCACAGTCAGATGCGTGTGTGCATGCGGTATCCCGGCGCGAATACGAGGCGAACCCAGGTGATCGGCCTCGTTCTCTCGAAGGTGGTGCGCTCGACGGTGAAAAGGGCTTCGCCGGGCTTCGCTCCAAGGATGCGGGCCTCGCGTTCAGTTGCATTGACGGCGCCGAACGAGATGTCGCCACGGGTCAGCGACGCGTTGATGACGAGCCACTCATTGGCACTCATGGTCGCGAGGGGGGCATCAAGCACGTCGGGCACGGCCTCGACATTGATCCACCTGTCCTCGAAGAGGTGCGGCGTGTCGTCGGCGAGATGCACCGCCTCGGCATGCAGCATGTCGGTCTCGGGCCGAAGGTCGAGGCGTTCGCCAAGCTCCGGCGGAGGCGGAGACATCCGCCGTTCCAGCAGTCGATATCCGTAGCGCTGGCCGCGTGCCTCGATTTCGTGGCGCGCGACGGGAATGGCGAGCGTCGCCTTCTGCATCGGATTGAGGGCAACCCGCGTTCCCGCCTTGCGCCGGCGGTCGAGCCAACCGGCATCGGCGAGCGCCCTCAGGGCGCGGTTGACGGTCGTTCGCGCGCAGCCGAATTCTCCGGCGAGATCGGCCTCGCCCGGAATGATCTGGCCGGGCCGCCATTCGCGCGTGTGGATGCGGCGAAGGACTTCCTCGTGCACGGCCTGCCAGTTGTTGAGCGGGCGCCCGGCGCTCAAAGCGAGCCCGCAAGATCGCGCATGCACGAGCGGTAGCGCTGCTCGATGGCCTCGCGCCGGACATGCCGGCCCTTCTTCACCATGTGGCGGCCAGCGGACCAGACATCGCCGATCATCCGATTGTCGCCCGTGAAGACGAACGTGTCGAGGAGGCTGTCGCCATCCCGCCCTTCGAGATCGACATGGCCGGTGTCGAGGGCAAGGAGGTCCGCCCACTGTCCGGCCTCGATGCGCCCGGTTCCGCGCCCGGCCGCGCGCGCGCCGCCGATTGCGGCATCCTCGAACAGGCGCCTGCCAGTGGATCGTTCGGGTGTGGCCAGCATCGCCCGGGAGTGATCGCGCAGGCGCTGGGAATATTCGAGCGTGCGCAGCTCCTCGGCCAGCGAGATGCGGATATCGGAATCGGATCCCACGCCGAATGCACCACCCTCCTCGAGCCAGCGAACGCCATCGAAGATGCCGTCGCCAAGGCTCGATTCAGTGATCGGACAAAGCCCGGCAACCACGCCCGCCCGGGCAAGCGCGCGTGTCTCGCGCGGCCTGAGCTGGGTACAGTGGATCAGGCACCAGCGCTCGTCGATCGCCAGATTGTCGAGGAGATAGGGTACCGGCCGCGCACCGAAGGCGGCCTCGATTTCGGCGACTTCGGCGGTCTGTTCGACGAAATGCATGTGGATCGGGCCGTCCGGAACGAGCCTCGAGGCGGCGTAGAGATCGTCAACGGTTGCCGCGCGCAGTGAATGCGGAGCCACGCCGAGACGCGCATCGCGCGGCAAAGCCGACAGTGCGGCGCCCGATCCCTCGACCAGCCGTGCATAGCGGTCCGGATCGTTGCCGAAGCGGATCTGGCCCTTGCCGAGCGGCCGCCGGTCGCAGCC
>JAGREZ010000390.1:0-1488 GCA_020446285.1 Geminicoccaceae bacterium | reverse complement strand
GTGCCGTCCGGCTGGTGGTGCAGGTAATGGAATTCGACATTGCAGCCGAAGCCCGCTTCCAGCATCTCCATCTGCACGAACGCGGCGATCGCCTCGATATGGCCCGGATCGAGGCGATCGAGAAAGCGGTACATGAGCTGCCGCCATGTCCAGAAACTGTCGCGCGGATCCGGCCCGCGCCGTTCGGTGAGCCCGGCCATGGCACGCTGGAAGGAATGACTGTGGAGATTGGCCGGTGCGGGGAGCAGGACGCCGGTTTCGGTCGCATCGGCAGGCTGCGATCGCGTTCCCGGTTCGCAGGCTGCAACCGCGCCGATCCGTCCGTCATCGTTGATCTCGATGCAGATATTCTCTTTCCAGCCATCAGCTGTCAGTGCCTGTTTCGCCCATAGCCTCTGCATCGCCCGCGCGCCCTTTCCGGATTCCTGATCCGCTTGACAGTCAAATTATGTGCATACATATTCGGTTCATGCCCGTAAATTCAAGTCCGCGAGATTGGCATATGCTGCTTCGCAACGCCACTTTGGCAACTCTGTGTGGGGCTCCCTTGAACGGCGCTTCCCCGGATGAACGAGAAGGCGATCCGGCCTCTCCCGGTCTTGTTGAAGATGGTGCGATCGCGGTACGCGACGGGCGCATCGCCTGGTGCGGCGCCTTCGGTGATCTGCCGCGGGATCTGCGCCATGGGGACGAGGTAGATCTCGAAGGCCGGCTGGTCACACCCGGCCTGATCGACTGCCACACCCATATCGTTCATGGCGGCCATCGCGCCGGCGAATTCGAGTTGCGCCTCGAAGGGGCGAGCTACGAGGAGGTGGCGCGTGCCGGTGGCGGGATCGTTTCCACCGTTCGCGCGACCCGGCAGGCGAACGAGGATGCCCTCGTCGCAAGCGCCCTGCCGAGGATCGATTCCCTGTTGGCCGAGGGTGTCACCGTCATCGAGGTCAAGTCGGGCTACGGTCTCGATCTCGAAACCGAATTGCGCATGTTGCGTGCCGCCCGTCGCCTGGAACGTGAACGACCGGTGCGGGTGAAGACCAGCTTCCTCGGTGCACATGCGATTCCGTCCGATCATGTCGGCCGCGCCGATGTCTATATCGACGAGGTCTGCCTGCCGGCGCTCGAAGCGGCGCATGCCGAGGGTCTGGTGGATGCCGTGGACGGGTTCTGCGAAAGCATCGCGTTCACGCCCGGGCAGATTTCCCGCGTCTTCGACAGGGCGCGCGGTCTCGGCCTGCCGGTCAAGCTCCATGCCGAGCAGCTTTCCCATCCGGGCGGCGCGCAGCTTGCTGCAAGCCATGCGGCGCTCAGTGCCGATCATCTCGAATACGCGAACGCCGACGATGCGCGGGCGATGGCGGCAGCCGGCACCGTTGCGGTTCTTCTGCCGGGTGCCTTCTATACATTGCGCGAGACGAAGGTGCCGCCGGTCGCGGCCTTTCGTGAGCATGGCGTGCCGATGGCGGTCGCCACCGACTGCAATCCCGG
>JAGREZ010000389.1 GCA_020446285.1 Geminicoccaceae bacterium | reverse complement strand
AGGCGGAGCGCGGCCTGCGCACGGCCTTTGTCGTCATCGGCGACGGTGCGATGCGCCGGGACTGGGAAGGGAAGGCGGGTGAACTCGGTATCGCCGGTCGCGTGCGTTTCGTCGGCCAGGTGCCCGGCGACCGCATTGCCCGGCACATGGCCGGTTTCGATATCGGCTATGCCGGGGCGAAGGTGATGGAGATCGGCCGGATGTATCACTCGCCGATCAAGCTCTACGAATACATGGCGATGGCCAAGCCGGTGCTGGCGGCGGCGTTCGACGATGCGCGCTCGCTGGTCGAGGGGCGGGGAACGGGATTCCTGTTCGAGCCGGGTTCGAAGGATGATCTCAAGCGCGCCCTGATCGAGGCGCATGAGCGGCGCGGCGATCTCGCGGGCATGGGTGTCGAGGCGCGGCAGCTGATCGAACGCGAACACAGCTGGCAGGTGCGTTCGGCGGTGATGATCGACGAGCTGCAGCGGCAGTTCGGCCGGGACGAACCCGCACGGCCGGTTCCCGCACCCCGGCCCACGACCGGGATGGCGTCCTCATGAAAAAGCTCTTTCTCGTCGGCAGTCCGCGCTCGGGCACCACGCTTCTGCAGACCATCCTCGCCACCCAGATGCGTCTCTACACGCTCAAGGAAACCCATTTCTTCCGCCACCTGCATCGCTGGCGGCCGGTCCGCTGGCTCGATCGTGCGCGTCTCGATCCGGCGAAGGTGGAGACGGCCTTTCGCTTCATTGCCGACAACAACCAGCTCGAGGGCAGCCATGACTGGAGCTGTGTGCGCGGGCTTGGCGGGGCGGTGAGCCTGTTCGACACGATGCTCTCGACGGAAGCAACCATACGCGGACATGAGGGCTGGCTCGAAAAGACGCCCGAACACATGTTCTTCATGGACGAGATCCGCGCCCATATCGATGGCGCGCGCTTCGTCCATATCCTGCGCGACGGCCCCGACGTGGTCGCCTCGCTCTATGACGCCTTCAACAAATATCCCGATCACTGGGGCTGGCTGGGCGATCTCGACCGGATGGTGACGCTCTACAACCGCTATGTCCGGGTGAGCGAGGCCAATCGCGGCAAGGGTGACACCTTCATCGTCCGCTATGACGATCTCGTCACCGGCAGGGTCGAGACCCTCGACCGGCTGGCTGCATTCGTCGGCCTCGATCCCGGCAGCCTGTCGCTGGACGATGTCTCGTCCTGGCGCGGCGACATCGTCCGTCCCGACGAGGCCTGGAAGGTGCGCAGCGAGACCGGGGTGGTCGACACCCGCGGCACCAAGTTCCGCAACCTGTTCGACGAAAGCTCCCGCGCCCGCATCCTCTCGCGCATCACCGACACGGCCGACATCCCCTCGGGCTGAGCCGTTTCCTGCCGGACGGGACCGCATCAGCCGAACGGGCGGAGCATGCGGCCGGGCGACAGGCAGGGCGGTGGAATGCGGGGATACATCCCGTTCCTGAAAATTCCGGCGGGTGCCAACGGGATCTTAACCTTTTGCGGGCAGGATATGGTCGCAGGACGTTACCCGTTTCGGCAGGCGGAGCATGCTGCGGCGGTTGTTCGAGAGAATGCAAGGAGAGCGGGATCAGGTGCCCGGGGACCCGATGCTGATACCGGCCGGTCTGGCTGAAAGGCTTGGTGTCGGCGCATGGCGTCTGGACGGCGACGTGCTCGAGATCGAGGGCGCGCCGGCGCGCCGTCTGGGGGGGGCCTCGCCGCTGCGGCTCGCCCCTGAAACCCTTCGGGCGATGGCTGTCGGGCGTTCGGCAATTCAGGCGTTCGTTTCGGCATCGAACGGGGATTGCGCTCCCTGCAGATGCACCCTTCGTTCGTCCGGCGGCGAATATGTGGTCCTCGTGTTCCATCGGGAGGCTGGTGGCGATCCTGCCGGAATCGTGCAGATCGACGGCGTCTCCCAGCATCCGCCGCGTGGCGAGGCGATGGATCGCGAGCGCCTCGGGCGCGATCTCGCCGGCCTTGCGGCATCGGGCGAGGGGGTGCAGGACAGTCCGGATACCGTGCTGCTGCATGTCCATATCGAGCAGCTCGCGACCATCGAGCAGGCCTTCCGCGAGGATGTGCCGCTGATCGAGACCATCGGCGAGCGGCTTGCCGGTCTCGTCGATTTCGCCGGCCTCTACCAGATCGGGGATGGTGTTCTGGCGGTGCTCTTCCGTTCCGGTGGCCGTCTTCGTGCCGGCGACTGCATCCGCCGGGTGCAGTCGGCCCTGCACGAGCCGCTCGGTTTCGGCGGCCGCGACCATCATCTCGTCGCCACCATCGGTGCCGCGGCCCATCCCCGTCACGCTTCCACCGGCGGGGAACTCGCCGAACATGCGCGAACGGCGCTCGACTATGCGCAGAGGAAGGGCTGGCGCGGCCGGCATGCGGTGTTCACGCGGCGCATGGCCAACGAGATCGCCGAATGGCGCGACCTCGAGGTCGGCATTCTCCATGCGCTTTCGGCCAGCCAGCTGGAGCTGCGCTACCAGCCGATCATCGATCTTTCCGCCCGCAGGATCGGCGGGGTCGAGGTGCTGATGCGCTGGAAGCATCCGCAAAGGGGCTATATCCGGCCCGACATCTTCATTCCGCTGGCCGAACGTCTGGGACTGATCCAGCCCTTCACCGAATGGCTGGTCGGCCGGGCGGCGCGGGATCTCGCCCCGCTGTTCGCGGATCACCCGCATCTGCGCATCAATGTCAATCTCTCGGCGCGTCAGGCCCAGCCGGTCCTGATCGACGCTCTCCTTGCGGAGATCGACGCGGCGGGCGGCATCGACTGCGCGCGCTTTTCCTTCGAGGTCACCGAAGGCGTCCTGCTCGAGAACAGCGCTCCGGCACTCGAGGCGCTCGGGCGCCTTCGCCGCAGGGGTGCACGCGTCGCCCTCGACGATTTCGGCACGGGTTTCTCCTCGATCAGCTATCTCGGCGAGTTTCCCATCGATGTCATCAAGATCGACAAGAGCTTCGTGCAGAAGATCGATGCCGGCGGCGAGAGCCGCAAGCTGGTCGAGGCGATGCTGTTCATGGCATCGGCGTTCGAGCTCGACTGTGTCGCCGAAGGGGTCGAGACGCTCGATGGCCTTGCCTGGCTCGCGACCAAGGGCTGCCGCTACATCCAGGGCTATTATTTCGCCGAACCGCTCGATCTTCGCGCGCTCGGGGTATTCCTTGCCGGTTTCACCTTTCCCGAGGACGACCTCAACGAGGCGCTCTGGCCCAAGGCGCGCGGTCTGCCGCGGCTCCTGAGCGACAATCAGGAGGAAGCGCTCAGGCTGTTCGTCAAGCATGTGCCGATGGCCGTGGCCATGTTCGATACCGAAATGCGCTATCTGGTCGCCAGCGACCGCTGGCTGAAGGATTACGAGCTCGAGGGCGATGTCATCGGCCGTTATCATTACGATGTTCAGCCCGAGATCCCGAGACGCTGGCGGGATGGTCATCTGCGCAGTCTCGCCGGAGCGATCGAGAGCCGCGAGCAGGATCGCTATGTCCGCCCCGATGGCCGGCAGGAATGGCTGCGCTGGGAGGTTCGCCCCTTCCATGACAGTTTCGGTGGCGTTCAGGGAATCATCATCTTCAGCGAGCTCGTGACCGAAAAGGTCAATGCCGATCTCGCGCTCAAGCGCCAGACGCGGCAGCTCGAGCTTGCCGGGGAGATCGCGAGGCTGGGCTACTGGCGTCTCGATCTGGCGACTGACGTCATGTTCTGGTCGCCGGAAATGTACCGCTATGCCGAGTGCGATCCGGGGACCTTCGAGCCGACGCTCGAGAATCGCACCTCCCTCGTCCATGAGGGCGACCGCGAGGCCTATGTCGAAAACTGGCGGCAGGCGATCGCGAGCGGCGAGGATATCGAGTTCCAGATACGCATCGTCACCGCCACCGGCGGGACCCGCCACATGCTCGTGCGCGGCATGTGCCAGAAGGACGGCGAGGGCCGGCCGGTGGCCTATTTCGGCATGAGCCAGGACATCACCCAGCAGATCGAGCATCAGCTCAGGCTCAAGGAGAGCGAGGAGCGTCTCGCCGATTATCTCGACACTGCCAGCGACTGGTTCTGGGAGGCCGGCGCGGATCTGCGCATCACCTCCCTGTCGACGGACCGCGACCGCTCGCAGAGTGTCGCCGATCGTGTCGCCGGACATGCCTGGTGGGAGCTTGCCGGCAGTGATGGCGAACTGGCCCGCCAGCGCGAGGACATGCTGGCACACCGGACGTTCCGCGATTTCGAGTACAGCCGCAAGGACGAGGGCGGTCTCCTTCGCCATTATTCGGTCAGCGGCAAGCCGATCTTTGCCGGGGACGGCGCATTCGCCGGCTATCGCGGAACGGCGCGCGACATCACCGCCCGGGTCGAGGTCGAAAAGGATCTCGAACGGCGTGCGGCACAGATGGGTTTCGCCGGCGAACTGGCGAGGCTCGCCCACTGGCGCGAGGATCTCGCCAGCCGCCGGGTCGAGTGGTCGGGACAGCTCTACCGGATGATCGGCCGTCAGCCGGAGGATTTTACACCCACATTCGACAACCGCTTTTCGATCTATCACGCCGAGGATCGGCCGCGGGTGATGAAGACCGTTCTCGAGGCGGCGAGCCTTGGCGGCGATTTCGAGATCGCGGCGCGCATTCTCGACAATGCCGCAAGGGAGCGCCATGTCATCGTCCGCGGCCGTCCCGAGCATGACATCAAGGGCAAGCTCACGGGCTTTTTCGGAATCATGCTCGATGTGACCGAGATCTACGAGGCGCAGCAGGCGCTGGCCCGCCGGGAGAACGAGAACAGTCTTTTCCGCCAGATGATCGAAAGTCTTCCCGATGCGATTTTCGCCAAGGGACTGGACGGTTCGCTGCTCTATGCCAACCGTGCCGCGCTCGAGACCTTTGCCAAGCCGGTACCGCCTTCGGGGCCGGGCTGCGAGGGGCGCCCCTGGCTGGGCAAGGATGCACCGCTCGGCCTGACGGCGGATGAGCGGGCGGTGATCGACGCCGGCGAGAGCGCGCGGCGCGAATGCCAGTCGAGACGTCCGGACGGAAGCCTCCACGCCGCCTCGATCATGCGCACGCCCCTGCGTGACGAGAAGGACGAGATCATCGGCCTCGTCCGTCTCGACCGCGACATCACCGAGGAAAAGCTGGCCAAGCAGACCATCGTCCAGAGCGAGCAGCGCTTTCGTGCGCTCGTTGCGGGCTCGTTGCAGAGCATCGCCGTCTTTCTCGACGACCGGATGGTGTTCGCCAATGACAGTTATTGTCACCTGCTCGGTTATGACGGCGCCAGTGCGGCCATTGCCGACTGCCAGCCATGCTGGCTGCGTCAGGGGCTCGATACCCATGCACTCCTTCGCGGCCTGTGCAGTCGTGCCCATGCCGGCGAGACGGTCGACGAGCAGCACCGGATCGAGATCGTCCGCATCGACGGCCATGCCCGCTGGGTGCAGGTCCAGGCCCGTTCGATCGTCTGGGACGGCCTGCAGGCGCTGCAGCTGTCCCTGCTCGATGTCACCCAGCTCGTCGAACAGACGCGCAAGATGGTCGATCTGGCGCGCGAGCTGTTCTCCTCCAGGAGCCAGCTCGAGACCGCCCACCACGTCCTCGACGAGGCCATCGGTGCACTCGGCGACGGTATCGCCCTGTTCGATGCCGACGACCGGCTCATTCTCTGCAACAGGGGGTTCAGCGAATCCTACGGGTTATCGCCGGAGGAGCTGGTCGGCTGGTCGATGGAGCGGCTGATCGATACCTATGCCGGGTACAATCGCATCAATCTCGGGACCGCCAGCGGCAGCCGCTGGCGCGAAAGGCGTCTGGCCAAGCATCGTGCCGCCGATGGCACACCCGCCGAGATGCGCTTCGGCGACCGCTGGTATGTCGTGCGCACCTGTCGCGGACCGAGCGGCCGCACGGTCCTGCTGCGCAGCGATGTCACCCATCTCAAGCGGACGGAAAACGAGCTGAACCGCCTGCTGATGATCGATCCCGTGACCCAGCTCTACAATCGCCAGGCCTTCCAGACCCGCGGCACGCGGCTCATGGGCCGCTGCCGGGCGAGTGGCGAGCCGGTCTCGCTGATGCTGGTCGATGTCGTCGGCCTTGCCTCGATCAACGAGCGCCACGGCGAATCCGTGGGCGATCGGGTGTTGCGTTTTCTGGGCGATCTCTGCCGCGAGATGCTGCGCCCGGAGGATCTGGTCGGCCGCTGGAGTGGCGACGAGATCGCGATCCTGCTGCCGGCGATCGGCCTCGACGATATCGAACTCGTGCGCACCCGCCTCAAGGCCAAGCTTGCCGAACGCCTGGCACTGGAGCATGGCGACGACCTGCCGCCCTTCGAGATCAGCATCGGCATCGCCTCGCCACGCTCGCCCACCGAAACCCTCGACCGCCTCGTCACCCGAACCCACACCACCCCCGCCCACCATCACGAAATCGAGACGACGCATTGAGAGCGTCCTATCTTGGGCTGGCGCCCGGCAGCGTATTGAACAAATGACGCCGCCGCTGCCGACTGTCATCGGCGAGAACTGCTGTCTACAGGACATTCTCAAAAGGCATATACTACCAGATCGGTATTTCTGGGCGGGAGGATATTTTATCAGCACGGTTGGACGGAAT
The DNA here is from genome assembly GCA_020446285.1 of Geminicoccaceae bacterium. GTDB lineage: Bacteria > Pseudomonadota > Alphaproteobacteria > Geminicoccales > Geminicoccaceae > JAGREO01. Next base: position 53 of record JAGREZ010000389.1, on the reverse strand, counting down.
AAAACTGTAATTTACCAGCTGCCTTCAGCAGCGCGTTGAAGAATAGCCATTGT
>JAGREZ010000388.1 GCA_020446285.1 Geminicoccaceae bacterium | reverse complement strand
GAAAGCGCGAAATTCATGGTTCGCCTGCTCTCCGGTTGAGTACCTCGCCGGCACCGAAATCATGCGCTGCGAGACCCTTCATGATCTCGATCAGGCAGTCGTCACGCATCTGCTCGAAATGGCTGACCGGCAGGCTGCCCGCCTGGGCATCGGACTGGTCACAGATCTTGTCCAGCAGCGCATCGTCGAGTTCAGGTGTATCCATGAGCTTCGTCCAGGGCCATTTGAGGCTGGGGCCGAACTGTTCCATGAAATGACGCATCCCGGCATCGCCTCCGCCGACCCGATAGGTCAGGAAGGGGCCGAAGAACGCCCAGCGCAGGCCGGGACCGAAACGGATGGCGTCATCGATCTCCTCGGCGGTGGCGATATCATCATGGACCAGCCAGAGCGCCTCGCGCCACATTGCTTCCATCATGCGGTCGGCGATGAAACCGTCGATTTCCTTGCGCACATGCAATGGTCGCATGGCGACGGAACGGTAGAAGGTCATCGCCCGTTCCTTTGCGTCGTCGTCGGTCGCCTGGCCGCCACAGACCTCGACAAGCGGCATCAGATAGGGCGGAACGAAGGGGTGGCCGATGACCAGTCTCTCGGGATGCTGCATGTCCCTTTGCAGGTCGCTCGGTTTCAGTCCGGAGGTGGAGGATGCGATGACGCATTCCGCAGGTGCCAGCCTTGATATTTCAGCCAGCACGCGCCGCTTGAGCTCCAGTCGTTCGGGGATCGATTCCTGAATGAAGATGGCGTGCTTCGCCGCATCTTCCGGGCGCCTGACGATTTCCACCGTGCCTGGCTCGCGATCGAGCCAACCCAGGCGTTCATAGGCACGTCGGGCGTTGTCCATCTGCTTTGCGAGCAAGGCGTCGGCATTGTCGGCGGGGTCGAACAGCCTGACATCGAGGCCGTGCAACGAGAAGCGGGCGGCCCAGCCGCCGCCGATGACTCCGCCGCCGATCAGGCCGACATGACCGCCGGTCGCGGTGTTCATGGCCGCTTCCTCAGGCTCAGTTTCCTGCGCACCTCCGCCGGTGTCAGAATTCGCGCACCCATGGTGGTGAGGATCGTCACTGCACGTTCGGTGAGTTGCGCGTTGGTGGCAAGGACGCCTCGTTCAAGATAGATATTGTCCTCGAGTCCCACCCGTACATTGCCGCCGGCGAGCGCTGCCATGGCGACGAAGGGGAGCTGCATGCGGCCGATCGAAAAGGCGGAGAAAACAGCACCTGGCGGCAACTGGCCCACCATGGAGAGAAGTGTCAGCGGATCGTCCGGTGCGCCATAGGGAATGCCGGTACAGAACTGTATGAGCAGCGGATCGTCGATCAACCCTTCGGCGAGGAGCTTCCTTGCCATGACCAGATGACCGGTATCGAACACCTCGATTTCGGGTCGTACGCCCAGAGCCTGGATGCGTCTGGCCATCGCCCGCAGCATCGAGGGCGTGTTCGTCATCACATAGTCGCCTTCGGCGAAATTCATGGTTCCGCAATCGAGCGTGCAGATTTCGGGCAGAAGTTCGCTCACATGCGCCAGTCGTTCGGCCTCGCCGGCCATGTCGGTGCCCGCCTCATCGAGTGGCAGGGGATGATCGATGCCACCCAGCATCAGATCGCCGCCCATGCCGGCGGTAAGGTTGAGCACGACATCAACATCGGCTGAGCGCACCCGGTCCACCACTTCGCGATAGAGTTCAAGCCGCCGGGACGGGCTGCCGGTGTCGGGTTCGCGTACATGGCAATGGGCGACGGCAGCACCGGCCTTCGCCACCTCGATCGCATCGCGGGCAATCTCTTCAGGCGTGACCGGAACCTTGTCGCTTTTGGCCGTCGTATCGCCCGAACCCGTAAGCGCGGTTGTGATGAAGACCTCGAAGTTCATGCGCCATCTCCCTTGCGCTGCAGACGTTAGCTCGCAAGGCCGTACCTTGGCGAGTTCGCCATGCGACATTGCTGTCGGATATCGGGGATCCGGATCAGGAGAATTCGCTGCGCAGGGTGTCGCCATGTTCGCCGAGCGCCGGAACGGGACCGAACGTCTCCGTCTCCCCGCGTATGATGGCTCCGGGCGAAAGCAGTTCCAGCTCCTTTCCTTCCGCACGCACGGCGATGAAGCGGGCCTGCGGATGGTGTTCGAGATCGTCGAGAGAACTCAAACGGCCGAAGGCGATGGCTGCGTCCTTGAGCATTCTTACAAGCGTGTCCCGGTCGTGTCGGGCGAATGCCCCGACGATCGTCCGGTCCAGATCCTTGCGGTTGGCGACCCGCTGGCTGTTGCCATTGAAACGCGGATCCCCGGCAAGTGACGCATCGCCCAGGACTTCGGTGCAGAGCCGCTGCCATTCGCGTTCATTCTGAATTGAAATGAGCACCTCCCGACCGTCGCCACAGGGATAGGCGCCATAGGGAGCGATGGTGGGATGATTGAGGCCGGCGCGTGGCGGAGTGTGACCGCCATAACGGTGTTGCAGATAGGGAACGTTCATCCAGTCGGCCATGGCGTGAAACAGCGACACCTCGATGGTTCGCCCCCTGCCGGTCCGCTCGCGTGCAAACAGGGCCTGGAGAATGGCCTGAAAGGCGGTCATGCCGGCGGCGATGTCGCATACCGAAACACCGACCCTTGCCGGCCCCTCGGCCGTGCCGTTGATCTGGGCGAGCCCGCTTTCCGCCTGAACCAGAAGATCATAGGCCTTGAGGTCCCTTGCAGGGCCCTCGCTGCCATAGCCGGAGATCTCGCAGACGATCAGGCGTGGATGGCGCGCGCGAAGGATCTGTGCACCGAAACCCAGCCGTTCCATCGCCCCGGGGGCGAGATTCTGGATGAACACGTCGGCCTTTTCGATCATCCGCTCGAGAAGTGCCTTGTCATCGCGGCTCTTGAGATCGAGGCAGATCGATTGCTTGCCGCGATTGAGCCAGACGAAATAGGCGCTGTTGCCGGCGGCGAGGCTGTCATAGCGACGGGCGAAGTCACCTTCGGGACGCTCGACCTTGATGACCCGGGCGCCGCCATCGGCAAGCTTGCAGGCGGCATAGGGCGCTGCGACCGCCTGTTCGATCGAGATCACCAGAAGCCCGGCGAAGTCAGCACTCATGTTCTCCCTCCTCAAGCCTGCGTCATGTGGCGCGCCGGCCGTTTGCAGCGCGCCGTTCGAGTGATGCCCGGATGCAGGGCTCGCGGCAAGGCTGGCCAGTCGTCGGAGGTTCTGCTTTATCGCCTGCAGAGCGTTTTGCACATATTGCCGTGTATCGTCATGTGCTCCCTCCTTCGGTTCGCGACGGCGGGTGCCATGATCTGCGGAAGAGCGGGAGGGAACGATGAAGCTGCCGAGCGAGATGAACCATATCGAGATCAGGGAGGCCGGCGGGCCCGAGGTACTGGTTCCCGTGCGCGGCCCGGTGCCCGAGGCGGGCGAGGGCGAGGTTCTGGTGAAGGTCGCGGTTGCCGGCGTCAATCGGCCCGACGTCATCCAGCGTTCAGGCGGTTACCCGCCACCGCCCGGTGCAAGCCCGATCCCCGGCCTCGAGGTCTCGGGCGAGATCGTGGCGCTCGGTCGCGGCAGCGGACGGTTCAAGGTGGGCGACCGGGTATGCGCGCTGCTTTCGGGTGGCGGATATGCCCAATACTGCACCGTGCCGGAACCGCAGCTGCTGCCGGTGCCAGCGGGGCTTTCGATGATCGAGGCGGCCGCATTGCCCGAGACCTTCATGACCGTATGGACGAATGTCTTTCAGCGCGGCGGATTGAAGGAAGGCGAGACCTTCCTTGTGCATGGCGGCTCATCGGGCATCGGCACCACCGCGATCCAGCTCGCCAAGCAGTTCGGCGCGCGTGTGCTCACCACCGTCGGCAACGGCGAAAAAGCCGCTTTCTGCCGTGAACTCGGTGCGGATGTGGCCATCAACTATCACGAAGAGGATTTTGTCGGGATCGCGCGTGGAGAAAACGGCGGCAAGGGGGTCGATGTCATTCTCGACATGGTCGGAGGCGACTATGTCGAGCGCAATATCAAGTCGCTGGCCAGTGACGGCCGGCTCGTGCAGATCGCCTGGCTCAGGAGTCCGAAGGTCACGGCGAATTTCGTCAATCTGATGGTCAAGAGACTGACATGGACGGGCAGCACGCTTCGCCCGCGCAGCATCGCCGAAAAGGGCGGTATTGCCCGCGAACTCGAAGCGCGGGTCTGGCCGCTGATCGAGGCGGGCAAGGTAAGGCCCGTCATCAGCAGAACCTTTCCATTGGCGGATGCAGCCAGTGCCCATGCTCTCATGGAAAGCAGCACCCATATCGGCAAGATCATGCTCGAGGTTGCCTGAACCCGCTCGCCCTGCCAGTCACTCCAGTCATCGGACGAAAATGCCCCCGAGCCATGGGCCGGGGGCATCTTCCTCTGTGATGCCGGAATGCTCAGGCGACGCGGACCTGCTCGACGATATCGTCGGTTGCCGGCATCGGCAGATTGTACCAGGCCTCGTCTTCGAGGAAGACCTGGAGCGCACGGCCCATGCCGTTGAAGTCGGTGCCGAGTGAATTGGAATAGGCACCCATCATGCCGACCTCGATCCAGTCGCCTTCGACGATGTCCTCGGGCAACCAGTGGGGGCCCGGCATGCTGTCGATGCTGTCACAGGTGGGGCCGAAAAGGTCGAAGGAGGCAGCACCGCGACGGGGTTCGTGAGCGGGCCGCACGAGTCGCATGGGAAATTGCGGGCCGACCCACTTGAGTTCGGCGAGATTGCCATAGACGCCGTCATTGATGAAGAGGCTGCGGCCGCGCCGCATCTCGACCCGCGCGAACACCGATGCCCCGTCGGCGACGAGCATGCGGCCCGGTTCACACTGCAGCGAGCATTCGAGCCCTGTCTCCGCCAGCGCAACCTCGATCGCCTCGACGAACAGGGAGAAATCCGGTTCGTCACCGACATAGCGTGCAGGAAAGCCGCCGCCGACATCGAGATGATCGAGGCCGCCCGCGCGCGCGGCAATGTCCGCAGCCTGGCGGATGGCATTGACGAAGGCCACCGGAGACAATGCCTGCGAGCCGACATGGAAGGTCATGCCGCAAGACCTTGCCGTGGCACGCACGCGCCGGAGAAGCGTCAGGGCTTCATCCCGGGATGCGCCGAACTTGCCCTCGAGGCTGAGAACCGCGCCCTCGCCACAGACCGCGAGGCGAACGAATACCTCGAGATCGAAGCCGCCTTCGCAGATCGCGAAGAGCTTTTCGAGCTCGCTCACATGATCGACGACGAACCGACGCACACCATGTTCGTAATAGGCTTCGCTGATGGCCGCCCGCGACTTCACGGGGTGCATGAAATGGCACCTTGCCTCGGGAAGCAACTCACGCACCAGCCGGATTTCGGCAATGGATGCGGTATCGAACTGGCGCACACCACCCTCGTAGAGAGCCTGCAGGACGGCCGGATGCGCGTTGCATTTGACCGCGTAGAGAACATCGCCCGGGAAGCTCCGGACGGTTTCGCGCGCACGCTGGACCAGGATATGCCGACGCAGGGCAAGAACAGGTGCGTCGTGCTGCAATGCAGAGACCAGCGCCGCAGCGCCGCCGAAGGACTGGATCATGCCGACCCCCCAACCCGTTAGAGTCAAGTAGATCAGAATGCCGCCGCCGCGCGTGCCGCAGTGCATAGGCTTACTGATGACGAGGTCGCGCTTATGAAGGAATGGATACCACTTGTCCAGTGATTGATTCCGCTCCTCGCGCAAACCAGATATGCCATATCGCATGCTAACGAAGTGTTAACGCGGAGCGCCCGCTGCCGCCGGACCGGCGGCTGGTTCGGGTGCGTCATCGGCTCTTTGGGGGAGAAAACCGCCGTGATCGACCTTTATACCTGGAGTACGCCCAACGGGCGCAAGGTTTCCATCATGCTCGAGGAATGCGGGCTGACCTACGAGGTCCACGAAATCGACATCGGCAAGGACGACCAGTTCGCGCCGGATTTTCTGAAGATCAGCCCCAACAACAAGATTCCGGCGATCATCGATCGGGACAACGGGCAGAGCGTGTTCGAATCCGGTGCGATTCTGATCTATCTTGCGGAGAAGACGGGAAAGTTTCTGCCAGCCGATGCCGCTGGTCGCATTGCGACGCTCGAATGGCTCATGTTCCAGATGGGGGGCGTCGGCCCGATGCTGGGGCAGGTACATCACTTCACGAGATTCAATCCCGGCAAGGCGCCCTATGCGCAGGAGCGCTATCAAAAGGAGGGATTGCGGCTCTACGGCGTCATGGACCGACGGCTGGCGGAGAATGCCTTTCTCGCTGGCGACGATGTGACCATAGCCGACATCGCCACCTGGCCCTGGATCTCGCGTTTCGAATGGCAGGAAATCGATATCACATCCTTCTCCAATGTCCGCCGATGGTACGAGGCGCTCGCGGCGCGACCCGGCTTTCAGCGCGGCTATGACGTGCCGAAGCGCGACCAGTCGATACCGATGCCCGCATGAGTCTGCTCGAACGCGAGCCGGTCAGGCGGGTGCAGGCGGCGCTCGAGGCCGCCGGCAGCACATCGCGTGTGATCGAGCTGCAGGCGACCGCGCGTACGGCTGAGGATGCGGCCAGAGCCTGTGGCGTGGATGTGGGAGCCATCGTCAAGTCGCTGGTCTTCAGCCATGACGGTCAGGCGGTGATGGCACTGGTCGCCGGCGATCGTCGCTGCGACATGCAGGCGCTGAAGCAGGCACTGGGGCTTTCCGGCGAGCCCGGCCGCGCCGATCCCGATCTGGTCAAGCGCCAGACCGGTTTCACCATAGGCGGCGTTGCGCCCTGCGGCCACCTGACGCCGGTACCGGCAGCCATCGACCCTGACCTCGCCCGCTTCGAACGGTTGTTCGCCGCTGCCGGCCATCCGCATTGCGTCTTCGCGACCGATTTCGACGAACTCAGGAGAATTTCTTCCGCTGTCGAGATGAGGTCGGCAGGGCAGGGCTGAACGTCAGTCGATATGCCCGTGAATGGCGACCAGATCGAGTTTCGCCTCGGCCGGGGTTATGGCGCGAAAGCTCTCCCTGACACCGGCCTGGGTCAGCTCCCGCTGGACGATCAGGAGCACATTCGGGTCGTGGTCGGCGCAGAGTTCCTGCATGAAGGTGATTTCCTCGTGGGCAGCCGGCAGTGCCGCATCGATGGAGGGCGCGCCATAGACGGTCACGAAATGCCCGGCCAGGCGTTGTGCGAGTGCCTCGATTTCGGCTTCCTCGATCGTGGCCACGGCGACCAGCGTCGCACGACCGAAGCCTTCCAGCGACAGCCAGCCATTGGAGAATGCCTGTCGCGCCTTGCCGACGAGATCGCAATCGCTCCAGTTGGAAAACTCGAAACCGCCGGCCACCGCCCACTCACCACTGTCCGCAGGTCGTGCGAAGATGTTGCGATCGGAGTCGTCGAAATGGATGGTGCGTGCGAGTTTGGGCATCAGACCGTTTCCAGCATGCGGGAGAGTGGCAACAGCTGCACGCCGTTGCCGGTTTGCAGCAGCATCCCGCCCTGTTCGTCCAGCCCGACGAAGCGGCCTGCGTGCTTGTGTCCGCCGAGTTCGAACTGCACGGTCCGGCCGGGCGGGTGCATGCGGGCGCACCAGGATTCATGCAACCGTCGCATGCCGTCCTCCTGCCATCGGTCGATCCAGACAAGACTGTGGCGAGCCCAGCCTTCGAGCAGTCTTGCGGGTTCGATGCAGGCGCAGCATTCCTCATGCAGCGTCGTGCGTTCCGGAATCAGGCCCGGTTCACCGCCGCCTTCCTCGAAAAAACGGATCTCGAAGCCGATGACGAGCCAATCGGGCTCGGCTGCGGGATCGCCGGTCGAGGCGGCCGCACGAACGCGGCCGCACGAGCCGTCATTGATGCGGATGGTACCCGGCCACGCGAACGCACATCCGACCTCGGCCGGGGCGACTGCTCCGAAAGCGTCGGCGAAGCCGTTTGCAATGGCCGGAACCATGGCCATCGCGCTGGCAAGCGGAAGTTCAGGGGCCAGGACAAGACATGCGGAAAGCAGCCCGGCATCGAAATCGTGGACGATCAGGCCCGGGTCGATTCC
>JAGREZ010000387.1 GCA_020446285.1 Geminicoccaceae bacterium | reverse complement strand
GTGCCGCCTGATGGGGCCGTCGGGCGCCGGACAGCTCACCTAGATGGTCAACCAGATCTGCATCGCCGGGCTCGTCCAGGGTCTCGCGGAAGCCTGCAATTTCGCCATGCGCGCCGGTATCGACACCGACAAGGTTCTGGGTGTCATCTCGGGCGGTGCTGCCGGATCGTGGCAGATGCAGAACCGCTGGAAGACCATGGTGGAGGACAAGTTCGAGTTCGGCTTTGCGGTGGACTGGATGCGCAAGGATCTGCGTATCTGCCTCGAGGAAGCACGGCGCAATGGAGCCGCCCTTCCGGTGACCGCACTCGTCGACCAGTTCTATCGCCAGGTGCAGCAACAGGGTGGTGGCCGCTGGGACACCTCCAGCCTCCTGCGCAATCTGACGGAAAAGGACTGAAACAGCCGGCCGGTCTGCCGGTTTGCGTCTCCCGGAACGCGGACGTTCAGGGGACTTGGAGACAGGTCGATCCCTCACCATATCCAAGGAAGCGGTTGCGCCCGCTTGCGGGGTACCGCAATCTCTGCACGCCGCCATTCGGGTGCAATGGAAGGAATGATCGGATGAATTCCAGGAACGCACGCTTTTCCATAGGCCAGGTTGTCAAGCACCGGATCTTTCCGTTCCGGGGCGTCATTTTCGATGTCGACCCGGAATTCGCCAACACGGACGAATGGTACGAAGCCATTCCGGCGGACGTACGGCCACGCAAGGACCAGCCGTTCTATCATCTGCTCGCCGAGAATTCCGAAGCCTACTACGTTGCCTATGTGTCGGAGCAGAATCTGCGTTCCGACGAAGCGGGCGGTCCGGTCGGCCATCCGCAGGTGAACGAGATCTTCGACGAGCTGGAAGACGGCCAGTACCGGCCCAAACAGCATATCGCCCACTGATCCGGACGGGGCAGCACGGTCCGCATTCATCGCAATGCGGACCCCGCACAGGGATCGTTGTGGCCATGGAGGAAACATGAAGTTCTTTGTCGATACCGGTGATGTTGACGAGATCCGGGATCTGGATGCCACCGGGCTCGTCGACGGGGTGACGACCAATCCCACCCTGATCGCCCAGACCGGCAGGAATTTTCTCGAGGTGGTGGAGGAGATCTGCTCCATCGTGGACGGGCCGGTCAGCGCCGAGGTGGCCGCGACCGACCTTGACGGAATGCTCGCCGAGGGCCGCAGGCTGCGCGAGATTGCCGGCAATGTCTGCATCAAGGTGCCTCTGACATGGGACGGGCTCAAGGCCTGCAAGGCGCTTTCCGACGAAGGCACGCAGGTCAATGTCACCTTGTGCTTCTCCGCTGCGCAGGCACTGCTCGCCGCCAAGGCCGGAGCAACCTTCATCTCGCCCTTCGTCGGCCGTCTCGACGATATCGGCGCGGATGGCATGGAGCTGATTTCCGATGTCGTCGAGATTTACAGCCAGTATCCGGCGATCACCACCGAGGTGCTGGTGGCGTCCGTGCGCAGCCCCAATCATGTGATCGATGCCGCGCGCATGGGCGCTCACGTCGCGACACTGCCGCCGAAGGTCCTTCGCCAGCTTGCCCTGCATCCGCTCACCGACAAGGGCCTCGCCGCCTTCGTCAAGGACTGGGCATCCACCGGCCAGAAGATCGTCTGACCATCCCGCGCGGCGCACCGCGAACAGGGAAGCGGAAGGAGGCTCCCCTCTGATGCTGATGTCGTTCGCGTCGCGCGGAAGCCATGATGCTTGCGGAAGCCATGACGGAGATCCGGATTGACGGCGACGGGCATCGGCAGATTCGATCTCGGCGGCAGGCTTGCAATCGTCACCGGAGCAAGCCGGGGTATCGGTCAGGCGGTCGCGGTCGGGCTGGCTGATGCCGGCGCGGATATCGTCGCCATCGCCCGGACGGCCTCGGGACTGTCGAGGACGAAAGCCCATGTCGAGGCGCTCGGACGCCGATGCCGGATTCATGAGGCCGATCTTCGCGATCTCGCCCGCATCGAGGAGGTTTACGCGGAGATTGCCGCCAGCGGCCCGGTGCCGGAGATCCTTGTCAACAATGCGGGCGTCGAGGATGTTCGCCCGTCGAGGGAGGTCTCGGAGGCCCTCTGGGACAGGATCGTCGACACCAATCTCAAGAGCGCCTTTTTTGTCGCGCAGGGTTTCGCGAAGCCACTCCTCGACGAAGGACGGCGCGGCAGCATCATCAATCTCGGTTCGCTCACCTCGGCCGTCGGAGTGCCGACGGCGGTTCCCTACACCTCGTCCAAGAGCGGAATTCTGGGAATGACGCGGGCATTGTCGAGCGAATGGTCGCCTTCGGGCATCCGCGTCAACGCCATCGGACCCGGCTATTTTAGAACCGGGCTCACCGAGACATTCTATCGGGATGACGACTGGCAGGCGAGGATGCTGGAGAAGATCCCCATGGGCCGTTTCGGCGATCTCGACGATCTCGTCGGCGTCTGCGTCTTTCTGGCCGGCGACGCTTCCGCCTATCTCACCGGTCAGATCATCTATGTCGATGGCGGTTATCTCGCCTCGATCTGACGGTGAGCCGGGCCCCTGCCGCCCCGGCATTCGCCGAACTCCATTTGTCTGTACAGAACCGAACTTTCGGGCCATCACTTCTTTTTCAGCACCCAGCCGGGACAGGAATGGCCTCGAGCGATAATCCTCTGGTCGAGATCGACAAGGTTTCCAAGCGCTTCGGCAGTACGCTGGTCGTCGACCGGGCGAGCCTTTCGCTGCACCGGGGGGAGTTTCTCACGATCGTCGGGCCGAGCGGTTGTGGCAAGACCACGCTCCTTCGGATGATCGCGGGATTCGAACTGCCGAGCGAAGGGACGATCCGCATTCATGGCGCCGACGTCATGGACGTGCCTCCCTACCGTCGTTCCATCGGCATGGTGTTCCAGCGTCTGGCCCTCTTCCCGCACATGACCGCCGGCCAGAATGTCGCCTATCCGCTGAAGATGCGGCGATTCCGGCCGGAGGACATTCCCGGACGCGTGCGCCGCTATCTGGCACTGGTGAAGCTCGAGGGATACGAGAACCGCCGGCCGCACGAGCTTTCCGGCGGTCAGCAGCAGCGGGTCGCGATCGCCCGCGCCCTTTCCTACGACCCCGACCTTCTCCTTCTCGACGAACCCCTCTCCGCCCTCGACAGGAAGCTGCGTGAGGAGATGCAACTCGAATTTCGACGCATCCAGCGGGAACTCGGAGTGACCACGATCAATGTCACGCACGATCAGCGCGAGGCGCTGGTGATGTCGGACAAGATCATCGTGATGAATGACGGCGTCGTCCAGCAGACCGCCGCACCGGTCGACCTTTACCGCATGCCGGAAAACAGGTTTGTTGCCGGGTTCGTGGGAATGACATCCATTCTCAGGGGCGAGGCCATCGCCGTATCGGGCAACAGCGTCGAGATCCGGATCGCGGACACCACGCTCAGGGGCCGTTCCAATGGCGAGCCGGTGGTACCGGGTGCACCGGTCGACTGCGCCATACGCGCGGAACAGGTGCACATTCTCACCGGCGAGGAACCCTCCTTCGAGAATGGCGTCGACGGCCGGATTCTCCAGCGCATCTTCGAAGGCGACCGGATCCTCTATACGATCGAGGTCGAGGGACTTGGCGGCGCCGTGCTGAATGTGTTCGATCATGATCCGATCGGGCACGCGGAATATCGGGAATGCGAGACCGTTCGCCTCGGCTGGAAGGAAAGAGACCTTTTTGCATTCCCCGTCGACTGAACGACAGGCATCAAAACCGGAGGAATCGTGACATGCCCCATCTCATCGGATCGAAGACGACCAGACGTACCGTGCTCGGTGGCGGCGCCGGCGCGGCCGGGCTCCTGGCAATGCCCGCCATCCTGCGCGCGCAGGACAAGCCGGATGAAATCATCGTCCGCGCCTGGGGCGGTGCCTGGGGCGATGCGCTGAAGGAAGGTGTGGCCGATCCGTTCGCCGCGGCGACCGGAATCGATGTCCGCCTCGATTTCACCGAGGACAACGAGATCAAGCCGAAGATCTGGGCGGCTGTCGATCAGGGGCGGACGCCGCCGGTCCATGTCAACTGGGATACCACCACCAATGCCACGATCTCCGCACTGCGTGGTGTGACCGTCGATCTGTCGGACCTTGCCAATCTCGACGGATTGCTGCCGCTCGCCCGACCGGTCGGCCTCGAAGGCTATCCGCTCGTCAACACCTACGCCTATGTCTATGTCTGCGCCTATCGTCCCGAGGCCTTTCCCGACGGACCGCCGGCTTCCTGGAAGGTGATGCTCGATCCGAAGTTCAAGGGCCGGTGCGCGCTCTATGACGACGGTATCGGCTTCAACCCGATCTCGGTCATTGCCGGCGGTGGCACCGTCGCCGACATTCCGGACAATATGGAGCCGGGTTACGAATTCTATCGCAAGCTGAAGGAAAACGAACCGCTCCTCGGCGAGGATGCCGATTTCACGAC
>JAGREZ010000046.1 GCA_020446285.1 Geminicoccaceae bacterium | reverse complement strand
TTCGGGTTCATGGATCCCACCATCGAGGCGGCGGCCCGCCATCCCGATGTCACCTTCATGCATTGCACGGGATTCCGAACAGCCGCGAATGTCGGCACCTATTTCGGGCGTATCTACGAGGCACGCTATCTCGCCGGCATGGTCGCCGGCGGATCGACCGCTTCCGGCATCATCGGCTATGTCGCGGCCTTTCCGATCCCGGAGGTCCTGCGGGGCATCAATGCGTTCACGCTCGGCGCGCAGGCGGTCAATCCCGATATCGAGGTACGCGTGCTGTGGACGGACACCTGGTACGGGCCGGGCGTGGAGAAGGAAGCGGCAGACCGGCTGATCGACTTCGGCGCCGATGTCCTGACCATGCACCAGGATTCCCCGGCAACCGTCCAGACCGCCGAGCAGCGGGGCAGGTTCGGCATCGGCTATCACAGCGACATGAGCATCTTCGCGCCGACGGCGAGCCTCACCGCCGCCGCATGGAACTGGGAGCCGCTCTACCTCCATATCGCCAATGCCCTGCATGACGGCGACTGGAAGCCGGAACAGCTCTGGTGGGGGCTCGATCGCGACGCGGTTATGCTCGCACCGCTGAACAAGGATCTGCCCGACGAACTCCAGCAGCGCGTCCGCCGGGCACGCGACGACATTGCCGAGGGGCGGCTGCGTATCTTCGAGGGCACGATCCGCGACCAGGAGGGCGTTGTGCGCGTACCATCGGGCAGCATTCTCAGCGATGCTGACATGCTGTCGATGGACTATCTTGTACTCGGTGTGAAGGGAGACATCCCGAAGCCTCGCTCACAACAGGGACCGGACCACTGAACACCGCAACAGTCGCGACAACGCTCGCTCTCACGCTCGCCGCCGTCTTTCCGGCAGCATGCGCCGAGGTACCCGAAACGGTGAACGCAAACGCAATGGCAGCCGGCAGTGGCCATGAGCCGCCGGGCTATGTGCTCGACTTCGCCGACGAGATGGACGGTACGGAACTCGACACCTCGATCTGGAACAAATGGTTCGAGGCCTGGAATATCCGGATACTCGACGGAAACGCCGACAAGGGTCTCAAGGTCGGTGACGAGGACGTGCTCTTCAAGAACCGCACCGTCGCCCAGTGGCTCAGGTCGGCCACGCGAACCCCCGGCCCGTACATGCACGACATGTCGGACGGCACGCTCAAGATGCGCACCTATGCCTTGCCGAAGTGGCTGGAGCGCGGTTTCGGCTATCCCTACCTTGCCTCGATGATCTCGACCGAGGACAGCTACGCCCTCCATCACGGCTACTGGGAGGTGCGGTTCCGCATCAACCGCTTCGGCACCGGCTATCACGCCGCCATCTGGCTTCTTCCGGACAACGAGACGTGGCCGCCGGAGATCGACCTGTTCGAGATCGTCGGCACCGACCGGCGGATCTACGCCAACGGCAAGCCGGTCGGGGATCACGAGGAACTCGGCGTGCCGGGACTTTCATGGGTCGATGGCGATGCGCTCCTCAACGACTGGATGACGGTCGGATTCCTCTGGACCGAGGACATCATGCGCTGGACCATCAATGGCGAAACCGTGCGCGAGCACGCCGCTTTCGCAATGGAACGACCGCTCTACTTCATCACATCATGGGAAGTCGGCGGCCAGTGGTCCGGACCACCCGACCGGACCACGCCTTGGCCCGGCGAGATCGAGATCGACTATGTCCGCGCCTGGCGACCGGGCGAGGAGGCCGGGGCCGGGGTTTCCGACTGACAGGGGGATGCCGACGCGGCCGCTGGAATGATGGCTCAGGCGGCCGCGTCTTTCGTCCGCCGGCTGCCGCCGCCGCGTTTGCGCCTCTTCGCCTCGTACATGCTCCTGTCGGCGCGTGCGAGTGCCGTTTCCAGGGTGTCGCCGCGTAGCGGAAAACCGGTCATGCCGATGCTGCAGCCGAGACGTGTGGGGGTATCGAGCAGGGTGAACGGCTCGCCCAGGCGTTCGGCGATGGCCTCGGCGATGCGGGTTCCGGCATGCGAGTCGCGCGCCGCCGCGACGAGGACGACGAATTCGTCGCCGCCGATGCGCGTGACCGTGTCATTCGCCCGCACGCAGCCGCGGATGCGGTCCGCCACGATCCGCAGATGTGCATCGCCGCAGGCATGACCGCTGGAATCGTTGATTCTCTTGAAATCGTCGAGATCGATGAACAGCATGATCGCGGGATCGGCGCCGCGCCCGACATTCTCCTCGATCTCCGCGAACCGCTCGCGCAGCAGGAGGCGGTTTCCGAGGCCCGTGAGCGCATCGTGGCGGGCGGCGTGAAAGAGTTCGTCGCGTCCCGCGACCGCCCGCGTCTCGGCGAGCCGGATGCCGTGACGGTCAAGGCGATTCGAGCGATGGAGCAGGATCATGCCGAGAATCGAGCAGCAGATCGTCGATACGGTGGCGAACAGCTGCCAACGGGTTGCCGGCCCGGCGGGCCATGCGCCGGGTTCCGGTGTGTCGGACAGCCGGCTTTCCACCAGATACGGAAGAATCGCAAGGCCGATGGATGCGAGCAGTATGGCGCCCAGCATGCAACGGGTGAGACATTGCTGTCGGCGCAGTTCTTTCACGGTTTCGCCACTACACGTTTTCCGACAGGGGTCAGGCCCGAACGGACACACTGTTTGCATGATATCAAAAGCTGGTCAACTTGGGGTTTTTCAAATATCCGCAATACCTATTTTCCGGAAAAACGCCTTCATGTCCGGCCCCCGCGATACTCAGTCTCCGGGCTGTTCGCGCGACAGGAGTGCCATTGTCGCCTGCATGCGGATGATCCCGTCCTGCTGCCCGCCTGCATGCCCGAAGCCGAGAACATCGCCCTCGACGACGCTCAGGAGGCGTCCCGCCCGGATCACGCGGCCACGGGCGAGAAACTGCGGCTGGGTTGCCGGCCGCAGGAAATTCACCTTGAATTCGGCGGTCAGCACGTCGTCGCCGGCGGCGGCGAGCGTCAGCGCCGCATAGCCGCAGGCGGTGTCGAGTACAGCCGTGGCGAGGCCCGCATGCATGAAGCCATGCTGCTGGCAGAATGCGGGATCGGCGGAATAGGCGATCTCGACAATGCCCGGTTCGACGAGGCCCAGCGAGGCGCCGAGCGTGCGCATGAGTCCCTGTGCGGCAAAACTCTCGCGGACGGTCTCGCGAAAACGTTCGTGGCGTGGCCGGAGCAAGTCTGCGGCATTTCGTTGTTCCATGGGTTCGTCCATCTGCGGTTCCACGATCCTGCGATTGCCGTGATTGCCACGGCTCGATCCTTGACACATCACGCCTCATCTGCCTATACGCCGGCGCTGTTGCCGTCATGTGCGGCAGCAATTCCAGCGGAACGATCCGGGTCTCGGCCGAACATCTGCGGTCCGAGCCCCTTTTGCCGTGAAGTGAGATGTTTGAGAGTCTGACCCAGAGACTGAACGGAGCGCTCGACCGCCTCAAGCGGCGCGGTGCCCTTTCGGAAAGCGACGTCGCCGAGGCGATGCGGGAGATCCGCGTCGCGCTGCTCGAGGCCGATGTCGCGTTGCCTGTGGTCCGGACCTTCATCTCGAAGGTAAGGGAACGCGCCGTCGGCCAGGAGGTGATCCGTTCGGTCACGCCGGGGCAGATGGTGGTCAAGATCGTTCAGGACCAGCTCGTCGAGCTGCTTGGCGGCACCCATCAGGAGGTCAAGGTCGGCGGGCCTCCGGGCGTCGTGCTGATGACCGGCCTGCAGGGCTCGGGCAAGACCACGACCTCGGCCAAGCTGGCCAAGCGGTTCAGGGACAGGGAGCGCAGGAAGGTCCTTCTCGCCTCCCTCGACGTCCAGCGTCCGGCGGCCCAGCGGCAACTCGAGGTACTCGCCGAACAGGTGGGCGTGACCGGTCTGCCGATCATCATGGGGCAGAAGCCGACGCAGATCGCGACGCGGGCCATGGAAACGGCGCGTCGCGAGGGGTACGATGTCGTCATCCTCGACACCGCCGGCCGGCTGCATGTCGACGATGAGCTCATGGCCGAGCTCGCCGAGGTCCGTGATCTGGTTCATCCGCACGAAACGCTGCTCGTTGCCGACAGCCTGACCGGTCAGGACGCCGTCAATGTCGCGCGTGAGTTCAGCGAGAGGATCGGTGTCACCGGTATCGTGCTCACCCGCATGGATGGCGATGCGCGCGGCGGCGCGGCGCTGTCGATGCGCGAGGTCACCGGTGCCGCGATCAAGCTTTGCGGTACCGGCGAGAAGATGGACGCGCTGGAGACGTTCCATCCCGAGCGCATGGCCAGCCGCATCCTCGACATGGGCGATGTGCTCTCGCTGGTCGAGCAGGCGGCGGCGGTCGTCGACAGGGAAGAGGCGGCGAAGGTCGCCAGGAAGATGGAAAAAGGCAGGTTCGATCTTGCCGACATGCGCATGCAGCTCAGCCAGGTCACGAAGATGGGCGGCCTCGGCGGGATGATGGGCATGTTGCCCGGCGTGGGCAAGATCAGGCAGCAGATGGCCGAGGCGAAGTTCGACGAGAGGATCGTCATGCGCCAGTGTGCCATCATCGATTCGATGACGCCGCAGGAGCGGCGTAATCCACAGGTCATTCATGCCTCGCGGCGCAAGCGTATCGCCGCCGGCTCCGGCACCACCGTCCAGGACGTCAACAAGCTTCTCAAGCAGCATCGGCAGATGCAGGACATGATGAAGAAGATGAAGAAGGCCGGTGGCGTCAAGCAGTTCCTCCAGCGCAACATGCCTCCGGGCATGATGCCGGGCTGAACGGTTCGCACATCATTCAACGGGTCTCATCCATCGGGTTTGGGAGAAACATGACGGTTCGTATCAGGCTTGCACGCGGCGGCACCAAGAAGCGCCCCTATTACCGCATCGTCGCCGCCGATTCGCGCAATGCGCGCGACGGACGCTTCATCGAGAAGGTCGGCAGCTACAATCCGCTGCTGCCCGACGACAATGACCAGCGCATCGTGCTCGACGAAGAGCGCATCCGCCACTATCTCGGCCATGGCGCGCAGGTGAGCGACCGTGTCGCCCGTTTCCTCGACAGGGCCGGCATTCTCCCCGGCGCCACGCGCCAGCGCGGCACCGGCAAGCGCGCGGCCGCCATCGCCGCCGCGAAGGCGAAGGCCGAGGCGGAAGCGGCCGGGGCCTGAGCCCCGCCAGCCTCGTGACGGGTCACGATACATGCAGCGCATCCAAGCCGACGATCTCGTGCGTCTCGCCGCCGTGGCGACGGCGCATGGCGTTCGCGGTGCGCTGAAACTCCGCTGCTTCACCGAGGATCCGCAAAGCGTCGGCGATTACGGTCCGCTATTCGATTCGGGCGGACAGCGTCTCTTCGAGATACGGGTGATCGGCCCGGTCAAGGGTGGCGTCGTCGTCGAGGCCGAGGGCGTTCGCGACCGCAACGCCGCCGAGGCGCTGCGCGGTCGGGAGCTGTTTGTGCCGCGCGGGCGTCTGCCGCAGACGGATGAGAACGAGTTCTACGAGGGCGATCTGGTCGGCCTATCAGTCCTCGGGCCGGATGGCGGCACGGTCGGCCGGGTCACGGCGCTGCAGGATTTCGGCGCCGGCGAGATTCTCGTCTACGAGGATGCGGAGGGTCGCGAGACGATGCTGCCGTTCACCGAGCGGCATGTGCCGGCGATCGATCTCGTGGCGGGAACGGTGACGATTGCCGAGACCGTGCTGGTGGAGGCGTCATGAACGGACGCAATGCGGACATGTCGCTGCCGGGGGTGCCCTGGCGCGCGAGCGTGCTCACGATCTTTCCGGAAATGTTTCCGGGGCCGCTCGGCATGGCGCTTTCGGGCAAGGCGCTGGACGATGAGCGCTGGTCGCTCGACGCGATCAACCTGCGCGACTTCACGCGCGACCGGCACAAGAGTGTCGACGACACGCCGTTCGGCGGCGGTGCGGGGATGGTGATGCGTCCGGACGTCATCGGCGCGGCGGTGGATTTCGCCCATCCTGCCGGCGATTCGCGACCGCTCGTCTTCCTCACGCCGCGCGGCCGTCCGCTCGATCAGCCGATGGTCGAGACGTTCGCGTCCGCGCCCGGAATTGTCGCCCTTTGCGGGCGTTACGAGGGGGTCGATCAGCGGGCCATCGAGGCCAAGGGCTTTTTCGAGGTCTCCGTCGGCGATTTCGTGCTTTCGGGAGGCGAGCTCGCGGCGATGATCCTTCTCGATGCGGTCGTCAGGTTGCTTCCGGGTGTGGTCGGCCGCCGGGAATCTGTCGTCGAGGAGAGCTTCAGCTCTGGCCTTCTCGAATATCCACAGTATACAAGACCGCAGCTCTGGGACGGGCGCAAGGTGCCCGAGGTGCTGCTGTCCGGCAATCACGCCCGTATCCGGGCGTGGCGCATGGAGATGGCGCTCCAGTCGACGCGCGAGCGGCGGCCGGACCTTCTGAAGAACGCGAGTTGAAACCAGGTCCGATGGCCGGAGTCCCCGATTCCGGCCTGTCGGCATCGCTGAAGTGAGGATGCGATGAACATCATCGAAAAGATCGAGCAGCAGCAGATCGAGCAGTTGACCGGCGAGCGCCCCGTTCCCGAGTTTCGCGCCGGCGACACGCTGCGTGTCAATGTACGGGTCATCGAGGGCAATCGCGAGCGCGTGCAGGCCTTCGAGGGTGTGTGCATCGCCCGCCGCAACCGTGGCATGAACAGTTCGTTCACCGTCCGCAAGATTTCCTATGGCGAGGGCGTCGAGCGTGTGTTTCCGCTCTATAGCCCGCGCATCGACAGCATCCAGGTCGTCCGCAAGGGCAAGGTGCGCCGGGCGAAGCTCTATTACCTGCGCGCCCTGCGTGGCAAGGCCGCCCGCATCACCGAGCGTCGCGATGATCGTCCGGGCGCCGCCGGTGCCGGCGTCGTGAGTGCCGCCGCGGCTCCGGAACAGCAAACGGAATCCTGACGCTCGTTCGCGCCGGTCGCCGCCGGCGGTCGCAACGGCAAGCTGCAGATGCCTCGGGGAGAACAGGGAACGATGGCCAAGACCCTTTTCGACAAGATCTGGGATGCTCATCTGGTCGACAGACAGGAGGACGGAACCTGCCTGATCTATATCGACCGTCATCTGGTGCACGAAGTCACCAGTCCGCAGGCGTTCGAGGGACTCCGCCAGAGCGGCCGCAAGGTTCGTCGCCCCGAGGCGACGCTGGCCGTCGTCGATCACAACGTGCCGACGGATCCTGACCGCACCAAGGGTATAAAGGACGAGGTGGCGCGTATTCAGGTCGAGGCATTGCAGAACAATGCAAAAGAATTCGGCATAGAATGCTACGACCATTTCGACATCCGCCAGGGCATTGTCCACATCATCGGCCCGGAGCAGGGGTTCACTCTTCCGGGCATGACCATCGTCTGCGGTGATAGTCACACCGCCACGCATGGCGCCTTCGGCTCGCTCGCCTTCGGCATTGGCACCAGCGAGGTGGAACATGTGCTGGCGACGCAGACGCTGATCCAGTCGCGGCCGAAGAACATGCGCATCACGGTCGAGGGCGAGCTCGGCAAGGGGGTGACGGCCAAGGACGTGATCCTTGCGATCATCGGCAGGATCGGCACCGCCGGCGGAACGGGGCATGTGATCGAATATGCCGGCAACGTCGTGCGCGGGTTTTCCATGGAAGGTCGCATGACTATCTGCAACATGTCCATCGAGGCGGGTGCCCGCGCCGGTCTGATCGCGCACGACGAGACCACCTTCGACTATATCCGGGGCAGACCGAAGGCGCCCAAGGCGGGCGCGTTCGAACAGGCGGTCGCCTGC
>JAGREZ010000386.1 GCA_020446285.1 Geminicoccaceae bacterium | reverse complement strand
CTCTCCTATGATGAGGAAGTCGGCTGCACCGGTGTCCAGGCGATGCTCCATGAGCTGCGCGAGGAGCGGTTCACGGCGCTCGGCTGCATCGTCGGCGAGCCCACCTCCATGCAGACGATCATCGCGCACAAGACCAAGCGTGCGGGCATGGCCCGTTTCTTCGGCTTCGAATGCCATTCCTCGCTGGCGCCACAGGGTGTGAACGCGGTCGAGTATGCCGCGAGGCTCACCACCTTCATTTCCGACATGGGACGGGAATACGCCGCAAGCGGCCCGCGCGACGAACTCTATGACATCCCTTTCGGTACCGCCCATGTCGGTGTGCTGCGGGGCGGTACGGCACTCAACATCGTTCCCGGCGATGCCGACATGGTCTATGAACTGAGACTGATCGGTGAACAGGATATCGAAACCGAGCATGCGCGCATCGAGACCTTCGTGCGCGACGAACTCGAACCGGCAATGAAGGCGGTGCGTCCCGAATGCGGCATCCGGCTGATCGAGACATCCACCATCGCCGGGGTCGATACCGAGGCGGATGCGCCCTTGAGCCGCCTGTCGCGCGAGCTTTGCGGCAGGGATGAGGTTGCCAAGGTCGCCTTCGGCACCGAAGCCGGCCTGTTCCAGCAATTCCTGGGCATTCCGGCTGTCGTCTGCGGTCCCGGCGACATCGGACAGGCCCACAAGCCCGACGAATATATCGAAGCGGACCAGCTCGATGCCGGTGAACGCTATCTCGACGGATTGATCGAACGGCTGAAATCGCCCTGGTAGCCTTTTCGTCGCGAGGCAGCCAACGGCCGCCGGCGTGAAGCTGTCTGACTGCTCCGGCACCGGTACCGGCACATTCGATGCAATCCCGCCCGGCATACCGGAAGAAGCGCAAACCCTCTTGCGCTCGACTCCCCGACGGTGCTTGATGGTGTCCGTGGCATGAGATTCATCGAGGCCGCCCTCGAGAGTGACTTGTGGAGGTGCAGGGTCGACGTTCGGCTTCGCCTTCAGGAGATGCCATGGCGGTCCAGGGAGAAAGGCGCATGGCGATGCTCTGGTTGCCGACCAGCAACGATTTCTCGTCCCTGACGATTCGCCGGGCCAGGCCGCAGGATGCCCGCGCGATTGCCGAGGTCTACGTCGACAGCTGGCGCGAGACCTACCGGGGCAAGATGCCCCAAGCCTATCTCGATTCCCTGTCGGTACCTACCTTCGAACGCCACTGGCGCCGGACGTTCGCCACGCGCGGCTGGGCATTCGTCGCCGAGGTCGATGGCGAGGTGGTCGGCATATCCAGTGGTGGCCGCTGCCGTCGTCAGAGCATCGCCACGGGCGAGATCTATGTTCTCTACCTGCTTGCCCGGCATCACGGCCGCGGATTCGGTCGCGCCCTCTTCGATGCCTGCCACATGGAACTGGCACGACGTGGCATGAGCGGCACGTTGATCTGGGTACTCAGGGAAAACCCGGCGCGCGGCTTTTACGAACGCCTCGGCGGCAAGGTCGTCTGCGAGAACGCGATCAAGATCGGCGGCGCCAGCCTCACCGAAGTCGCCTATCACTGGCCCGACTGAAACCGGCATTGGCGGGGAAGGGGAAGGGGCGGAGTCAGCTTTTCAAGGGGCCGAGCCAGTTTGTTTGAGCGGCCCTCCGGCCGAAGAATTCAGCGCCTTCGAGCGTCCAGTGCCCGTAATCATACATCGTCTTGCGTCGCTCCGATGTGATCAGATTGCAGGACCGCTGTTGATCGGAACATACGAGATCATGCCGGGACAGATATGTAATTCCCAACCGACCGGCGATGCGCAAAAGCATATCGTCGATGTCCCGAACCGATCCCGAGATCGAATTGAATGCGATGGAGTTCATCTGATCCAGATTGCCGGAACCATCGGCGCGGCGAATGTACCAGTCGAAAATCGGCAAGGCACCCGGCGAAACGAATTCGGGTGTATTGCCAACGAGGACCACACGCTTGCCGTAATCCATCACGCGGTTGATGAAATCAACCAGGTTCGATTCGAATTTGAGACTGTAGCGTGTCGAGATCATGATGACATCGGCTGCCTCGAAGTTCGGTGAAGCAAAAAGTTGCTGCTCCTGATCCTCGGGGAACCAGTTTGCCAANNCCGAACCTCGCAAATTCCATTTGTGAAAAATCGCGCGAGTGTGAATACAATGCGTTAAACAGATCCTTGGAATGGGAATTTCCGACAATCAGGATGTTTTTGGCAGACGGGTCATCGAACCACAAATGTTCACGCTCATTGATCGATGGCTGATGGGCATTCCATGCACCGATACTTTCATTGTCTCCCGCCAGTTCATCCAGCCATTGCCAGGACCGGTCACGAAGAAGCTCATTGTCGAATGAGTTCACGCCGTAGATTGCCGCGAGATCTGTCATCCGATTGCGCGACAGGAAATCGGTCGTCGTTGCGATCAGGACGAATATTCCGATCGCGGCGAAACCTGATGACAGGCTGGCGACAAAGACCGGAGTCCTCGTTGCAACGCGAAATGGCCTTTCAACCAGGTAGTAGCCGGCCATCGAGCATGCCAGGGTCAACGCCGTCCAGACAAGCATGTCGACGGGCGTGGGATTTTCGATGCTGAGCAGTCGACCGAATGCGAAGATCGGGAAATGCCACAAGTAGATCGAGTAAGACAGCCTTCCGATATAGGTCATCGCACCAGTGGAGAGCATGTCCGTAACCCATTCGCCCGGACGTGCGCACCAGATGATCGTAGCGGTTGCGAGAACACAGGGAATCGTAACCAGACCCGGATGGTCGCTACTCCCGAAATCGATCGTTCCCATCGAGACTACAAGGACGACAAGTGACAGTTTCGGCAAGAGGCGGGCGAGCTTTTCTCCAGGAATCAACTTGTCCGGAAAACAGGTTGTTGCAGTTGCGAGCAGTGCGCCGGTGAGAAGTTCCCAGGCGCGACTTGCTGGCGAATAGAACGAGAACTGCTTGTTCCACGATGTCGTCATTTCAGCGATGAAGAAACTCAGAACAAACAATGCCGACAGAACCCAGAATGTTCGAAGTGGCCATTTGTTCGGTTTGATCACCATGAGCAGTAGCGGAAAGAAGATATAGAACTGTTCTTCGATCGCCAGGCTCCATGTGTGTAACAATGGCTGGAGCAGGCCGGACTGGGCGCCATATTCGCCCAATGTAAAATACCAGTAGATGTTGCTTGCAAATCCGAGAGACGCAATGACAGATGTTGAAAAACGATGTAATTCGGATGGCATCAGGATAAAGACACTGGCAGAAATAGACGCAAGAATTACAAGGATCAATGCCGGAAGAATACGTCTGGCACGGCGAGCATAGAAATTCGTTATGCTGAATTGACCGGTTTGATGAATCTCTTCGAGGATGAGTTTGGTGATGAGGAATCCGGAAATGACAAAGAATATGTCAACGCCAAGGAAACCCCCGGGGAGGAAATAACCTGAACCGAAGGGTATCTTCAGGTGATAAATGACAACCGGAATGACAGCGAGAGTTCTAAGACCGTCAATCTCTGAGCGATGCTTCATTCCAGACATACCCGACCGATGGCAAATGCCAGCTTCTATACGAAAGAGGCATCTACCATCGCCGGGATTGTTTAAAATTGCGTTAACTGCGCCTCGTTAATCACAGGACGGCAGCTTGTCTGTCCGGCTTCCGGGAATGGCGGTGAATGTACGCGGACTTCAACTGATGGAATCAGCCCATTGTCGGCATCTTGAATTCGGCGCCGGCCTTGATGCCGGTGGGCCAGCGGGAGGTTATGGCCTTTTGCTTCGTGTAGAAGCGCACGCCTTCCATGCCGTGCGTGTGGTGATCGCCGAAGAGGGAGCGCTTCCAGCCGCCGAAGCTGTGGAAGGCCATGGGTACGGGGATCGGCACGTTGATGCCGACCATGCCGATATTGACCTCGTTGGAAAAGCTGCGGGCGGCGTCGCCGTCGCGGGTGAAGATGGCCGTACCGTTGCCGAATTCGTGTGAATTGATGATGTCCACCGCCGACTTGTAGTCGGGCTTGCGCACGACGCTCAGAACCGGGCCGAAGATCTCTTCCTTGTAGATCCGCATGTCCTCGGTCACCTGGTCGAACAGGCAGCCGCCAATGAAGAAGCCGTTCTCGTAGCCCTGCATCCTGAAGTCACGGCCGTCGACGACGAGTTTCGCACCCTCGCTGACGCCGGTATCGACATAGCCCCTGACCTTGGCGAGATGTTCGCCGGTGACGAGCGGACCCATTTCCGCGCCCGCCTCGGTGCCGGGTCCGATTCTGAGCTGGCGGATGCGCGGAGCGAGCTTGTCGATGAGCGCGTCGGCGGTTTCCTCGCCCACCGGCACCGCGACCGAGACGGCCATGCAGCGCTCGCCGGCGGAGCCATAGGCGGCACCCATGAGCGCGTCGACGGCCATGTCGAGATCGGCGTCGGGCATCACCACCATGTGGTTCTTCGCACCTCCGAGCGCCTGCACGCGTTTTCCGGCGGCCGTCCCCGTATGGTAGATGTATTCGGCGATCGGCGTGGATCCGACGAAGGACACGGCGGCGATGTCGGGGTTGTTCAGGATGGCGTCGACGGCGGTCTTGTTGCCGTTGACCACCTGGAAAATCCCGGCGGGAATGCCCGCTTCGAGCGCCAGATCGGCGAGCATCATGCCGCTGGAGGGGTCCTTTTCCGAAGGCTTGAGGATGAACGCGTTGCCGCAGGCAATCGCGATCGGCGCCATCCACAGCGGCACCATGACAGGGAAGTTGAACGGTGTGATACCGGCGGCGATGCCCACGGGGTGACGCACGGAAACGAGATCGACGCCGGTGCCGACATTGTGGCTGAACTCGCCTTTCAGCAACTGCGGAATGCCGCAGGCAAATTCCACCACCTCGAGACCACGGGTGATCGAACCCTTCGCATCATCGAGGGTCTTGCCGTGTTCGGCGGTGACGAGCTTCGCCATCTCGTCCATGTTCGCCTCGATCAGTTCCTTGAGCCTGAACATGGTCCGCGCGCGACGGATAACGGCGGTATTGGCCCAGCTCGCCTGCGCCTCGCGCGCGGCATCGACGGCAACCTGCACTTCCGAGGCACTGGCGAGCGCGACTTCACCGGTCTGTTCGCCGGTCGCCGGATTGAAGATCGGGCCGGTCTGGCCGCTCGTTCCCGCGACCCGCTTGCCGCCGATATGATGTCCGATGATGTTGCTCATGGCCCTGTCCCGAGGTCGTTGTTCATATTGGACGTTCATGCTTCGAAAACGTCTGCTGCACAGGATGACTGGTTAGAAGATCGCTTCGATTCTGGCCAGACGTTTTCCCGTGGGCGAACTATCCGTCGAGGCTCTTGCTGGCGATCTCGTACGAATCCGCAGACAGGCCGTCGAGCGCGAGCACGCGCTCGAGTTGTGCCTTCATCAGCGACTGGCGCCCCTCGTCATACCGGCGCCAGCGGCCGAGCATGGAGAGAAGGCGCGAGGCAACCATCGGATTGCGTCTGTCGAGATCGATCACGATATCGCCGAGGAACGCATAACCGGCGCCGTCGTCGCGGTGGAAACCCTGCATGTTGGCGGTGCAGAAGACGCCGATGAGCGAGCGCATGCGGTTGGGGTTGGACAGGGTGAAAGCGGGGTGACGCATCAGGCCCTCGACACGCTCGAGACTGCCCGCATCCTCCATCATCGCCTGCATCGCGAACCATTTGTTGACGACGAGCGGCTCATGTTTCCAATCGTTGTAGAACTGTTCGAGTTCCTGTTCGAAGCCCGGTGACTGTGCGTCGAGAAGCGCCATCAGCGCGGCGACCCGGTCAGTCATGTTGTCGGCATCGCGGAACTGGGTGCGGGCGAGCTCGTCGGCGCCGGCCACGCGACCGCGCACGAGATAGCCGAGCGCCACGTTCTTCAGCGTCCGCCGGGCGATGGCGTCGGTCTCGATGGAAAACGGACCGTTCGCGGCGTTGGCTTCGAAGGTCTCGCGCAACGGACCCTTGAGCGCCAGGCCGATCCGTTGCCGGAGGTGCTCGTGCGTACGGCTGATGCCGTCCACGTCGATGACCGGCAGTCGCTGGGCAAAATAGGAGCGCGATGGCAGGCCCATGGCCCGGGCGATGAAGGCGCGGTCGCTGGTCTCGTCGGTGAGCGCACCTTTGAGTACGGTCGCGAGCGCATCGGTCAGCCGGTTGTCGACCTCGAGCGCGATACCGCCCCTGTGCTGCTGCAACAGTTCGTCGAGCACCTCGATCGCGAGCTTCTGCCCGGCTTCCCACCGGCAGAACGGATCGGGATCATGCGCCAGCATGTGGCCGAGTTCATCGCGGGTCATCGGCATGTCGATGATCACCGGGGCGGAAAAGCCGCGCGGCAGGGAGGGAATGGGCTCCTCGTCGAGACCCGTGAACTCGAAGACCTGAACAGGTTCGCGAAGTTCGAGCACACGCTCGTTGCTGCCCTGCGTGTTCTCGCCTTCGAGGCTCATGCGCAGCGGGCGCCCGCTGGCGCTTCCCACAAGTCCCATGCGCAGGGGAATGTGCATCGGCTCCTTGACCGGCTGGCCGGGCGTTGGCGGGATCTCCTGCGAAATCTCCATCATGAAGCGGCCGGTATCGTGTGCGTAGTGGCGTTGTACCGTGATCCTCGGCGTTCCGGCCTGCGTGTACCAGCGGTGAAACTGGTCCAGATCGTGCCCGGACGCGTCGGCCATGGCGGCAATGAAATCCTCGCAGGTCACGGCCTGCCCGTCATGCCGCAGGAAGTAGAGATCCATGCCCTGGCGGAAGGCCTCCTCGCCAATGAGCGTGTGGATCATGCGGATGACTTCGGCTCCCTTGTCGTAGACCGTGCGCGTGTAGAAATTGTTGATCTCGATATAGCTCGAAGGCCGGATCGGATGGGCGAGTGGCCCGGCATCCTCGAGGAACTGGCTTTCGCGGAGCTGGGCCACATCGTTGATCCGTTTCACCGCCGGCGAATGCATGTCGGCCGAGAACTGCTG
>JAGREZ010000385.1 GCA_020446285.1 Geminicoccaceae bacterium | reverse complement strand
GCCCAGATGCTCGAATCCATCCCCGCACCATGGATGAAGATGGCGATATTCCGACCGATGTCCGAAGCCGCGCCGAACCTGTTGACGAACACGCTGCCGGTCATGGCCGCACCTCTCTCGACACGGACTTGAGTGCGTTCGCAAGGTCTTCGAGAATGTCCGCTACGTCCTCGATACCGATGGACAGGCGAACCATGTCCTCGTGAACGCCCATCGCCGCCAGCGCCTCCGGCCCGAGCTGTGCATGGGTCGTGGATGCCGGATGAATGGCCAGCGTCCGCGTGTCGCCGACATTGGCGAGATGCGAGGCGAGGCGACAATTCTCGATGAATGCGGCGCCGGCCCTGCGCCCGCCCCGCACACCGAAACTCACGACCGAGCCGGCCCCGTCCGGCAGGAGCTTTCGGGCAAGCGCGTGATCGGGATGGCTCGAATGGCGGGGGTGCAGGACATAGGCGATATCATCACGCGATGACAGGAATTCCAGCACCGCATCGGTATTCTCGACATGCCGGGCCATGCGCAGCGACAATGTCTCGAGCCCCTGCAGGAGATAGAACGCGTTCTGCGGCGAGAGGCAGGCGCCGAAATCGCGCAGCCCTTCGCCACGGGCACGCGCGGCGAAGGCCGAGGGACCGAACATGTCCGCAAAAACGAGCCCGGCATGGCCTTCATACGGTTCGCTCAATGTCGGATAACGACCGTCTTGCCGCCAGTCGAAGCGCCCGGCATCGACGAGCACACCGCCAATGGCCACACCATGCCCGCCGATCCACTTTGTCGCCGAATGAATGACGATATCCGCACCATGTTCGATCGGCCGCATGAGGCAGGGTGTGGCAAAGGTGTTGTCGACCACAAGCGGCATGTGATGACGATGGGCGATGGCGGCCAGAACGGGAATGTCGGCAACCTCCAGACCCGGATTGCCGAGCGTTTCCGTCAACAGCAGTTTCACCCGTCCGTCCATCGCCGCTTCGATGGCTGCATGATCGCGGATGTCAACGAGTTCCGTTTCGATGCCGAAGCGGGGCAGGGTCAGCTTGAGGAATCTGCAAGTACCGCCATAGATATTGCGCGAAGCGACGATCCTGTCGCCGGCCGACAGGATCGTCGCGATGGCCAGATGAAGTGCGGCCTGCCCGCTCGCGGTCGCGACCGCCGCAACACCACCCTCGAGCGCCGCCATCCGCTCCTCGAAAGCCGAGACCGTCGGATTCGAGATGCGCGAATAGACGTGCCCCGGCGTCTGCAGATCGAACAGGGCAGCCGCCTCATCCGTGCTCTCGAAACAGAATGACGTCGTCTGGTAGATGGGCACGGCGCGCGCGCCGGTCGCCGGATCCGGACCGCCGCCCGCATGCAGTGCAAGTGTGTCCGGACGAAGGGATCGGGGCTGAACCATGAGAACGTGCTCCTGCTCGCCATCGGAATTGCCAATGGCGAGCAGGGAAACAGAGTTCGCGGAAGTTGAAAAGGCCGGATCCGGCGACGCCGCGTCAGTCGTCGATATAGACCGTGTCGGGCTGACTTGAGGACATCCCGCTGACGATCAGCGTCACCACCTTGTTGACCTGACTGATGACATGGGGATCGCCGTCGGGTGACGCGAGATTCATGCCGGCACCGGCGCGGATCTCGACATCGGCGGATCCGACCTTCACCACACGCAGGCTGACGGCTTCCATACCCGTCGGCACGAGGCCCTGCGGAATCGTGACATGAACCGGATCGGGACCGCCATTGCTGACCCGGACGAGCTTGCCGAGATAGCTTTGCGGCACGACAACATTGCCGGCGGTCCAGTGTAGCCGTTCCTCGTAGGGCTCGATGGCGTCGGGAAGGATATGCGAAATGTAGACATCATTGTTGCCGCAGATCAGCAGCTCGATCATCTGGTACTGTCTGGCGATCGAACGCTCGCCCCCGGCGGAGCGCAGATTCACGCCCGGCCCGGCGGCAACGGACACCCTGCCGGTTCCCTGTCTGACGACCCATACCCGCCGTGCGCCGCTGCCACCCGCGACGAGACCCGGGGGAACCGTGACCGTGCGATCCGAAGCGTGATTGACCCGAATGACCTTGCCGAAATCGCTGGATGAAATGGTGAGATCGCCATTCTGCTCACGTTCGGCGACAGCGCCGCGCTGCACCGCGACGGGCGGATACTCTCCATTGTTGATGCGCGCATACAGACCCGGACCCAGATACCATTCGCCCGTCGCCGGCAGGGCAGATGCGGCGGCCGCATGATGGACAAGGCCGTCGACCGGCCTTGACGGCTGGCTGCTACGGGAAACCAGCATCAACGGATCGTTGACCTGCACACGAGCGAGTTCGCCTGCGGGATCGGCCGGACCGTTCCCGAGTTCGAGTCGCACATCCTCGAGAATCTGCCCGGCACTGTCCGGATGGGCGGCGCCACTGGCGACGGATCGGGTAATTCGTGCCGACTGCATCGACCCGAGGTCGAATTTCAGCCCGTGATAAGGCGCAAGCTGCCGCGGATGGCCATCGCCATCGACCTGCAACGCGCCTTTGTAGTCGCCCGTCAGGAACAGGCTGTCCCGCGTCGGCGCCCGGAACTGGACGGCAGGCAGACCGTCCGGATCGGTGATCCAGGCACCGGGCAGAAAGGCATCACCGTCCTGCGCCCTTGCACCGTCGCCGCTGATGCGACCGACCGGAACCGGCCCGAGATTGTCGCAGCCGACAAAGGTCCGTTGAATGGCCGAGCGCGTATGCAGCGCATTGCTGTCCCTGTAGGCAATGGTGCAATTGTGACTGATACAGCCGATGTAACTGTTGCCGACACAGGCTCCGGCCGTTCCGCCCGAGCTTTGCGAATATTCCTCGAAGGCCGTCTCGACGACCTCGACATTGCAGTCGACCAGGCAGATGCGTGCCGCATTGTGCATGCGAATGCCGGTCGTGCCCGCAAGCGGCACGAGCCCGGTTCCGGCGTCGGGTGCATTCACCTGGATGCGCTGCAACACCATGTTGTTGCAGACATGCGCCGCATCCGTTTGCGTGTGACCATCGAGCAGGATGGCAGTCCTGTTGCCTGCCGCGAGCTTGATTGAAATCTCCGAGAGGAGACTGTCACCAAAGTTCACTCCATCCATGGTCGATCGCCAGCGAATCCCGTTGGCGCCGAGCGCCTGCCCGCTGCCGCCGCCATAGCCGGCATTGATGCCCGAAATCCGGCATTCATTGGCGTTGACCATGTCGATGCACCAGCCATCGGCATCATCCGGTCCGGATGCCGATCCACCGAAGAAACAAAGATTGTCGCAACGGAACTCGTGGCCGAAGACCCGGATTCCACCCGCTGCCATGTAGATGGCGAGATCTTCGAGCGAGGAGCGGTTCCAGTTGTTGTCCGCCGTCGGATCGACCCTGAAATCACCATCGTTGCACCGGAAGACGAACGCCTGCGGGCCGTCCGACAGGAGCATCGTCACATCCCTTCCCGCTCCCAGAATCCGGTGCCGCGGTGGCACGGTGATCGCGGAGGCGAGGCGCCAGCGGCCGGCCGGAACATGAATTGCGGAGAAGGCGTCGATGGCGGCCTGAAAGGCCGGAGCGTCATCGCTCACACCGTCACCGACCGCACCGAAATCGGCAACCGAGATGAATTCGCCGAGCTTTCCGGCAAGCGTGCGGTCACGACCGGCGAGATGAACGGGAAGAGCGGACAGGCTTGCGCTTCGTGCAAGGTTCCCCGCACTCGTCGAAACGACGATACGGTCGGCGGAACCGAGCGCGTCGACGGCGGGTATCTCGTGGATCTGTCGGTTCATCGTCAGCCGCTCCCCACAATGATGTTTTCGTCATTCTCTGTCACGACGGCGTCGAACAGGTCTGTCACGAGCGATTGCGTCTGCGGCGGTGCGGACGCGACCGTCGCGACCGCACCCGTGCCGTTCGGGGCAAGGCGCAGGCTGTTTGCGGTCACGTTGAGGGCGAGTGGCATGTCAGACACGTCCCATCAGATAGGCGGTGCAATCGGTGCCGGCCGAAATGAAGGCGATATGGCTCTCGCCCCGACGGACCGGAATGTCGACATAGACACCGGGATAAAGGAACGGGCTGGAGGCGACTTCGGCGGTGACGGAGGCATCTCCGACCTCGAAATGGCAGGCACCGGTGGCAATGATCGTCACGAGCTCGATGTCGGTATTCATGGGTGCGATATTCCGGCGGCTGAGCGACGTCACCGCAATGCTCTGGGCACCACGATAGTCGAAACCGAGTGCCGCAATCGGGTCGCCATTGTCGTCATGGGGCAGAAGGAGGCTCATGGGCATCTCCGGGAATTGAATATAGGAAAATTATCTTAAACCATGCGAGTCGACTCGCCGTCAATGAAAATCTAGGTTGCGGAGGATCTGACTGCCTTGCCTCGCCTTCGCGCTTCGCGCTCGCAACAAGATCTGACATAGTGACAGCACTGCAAGACGACAGACACGCGCCCCGGGCGACCGGAAGAAGGAAGAATGCAGGAAGGAAAACGCCTCCTCATCTACAGCCATGACAGTTTCGGCCTCGGACACCTTCGCCGGTGCCGTGCCATTGCACATGATCTGGTCGATAAATTTCGCGGGCTGTCCGTCCTCATTCTTTCAGGCTCACCGATCATCGGCAGCTTTGACTTTCGCGCACGGGTAGATTTTATTCGCGTTCCGGGCGTCATCAAATTGCGCAATGGGGAATATACATCGCTCAAACTGCACATTGATACGGAGCGCACGCTCGCCATGCGCGCATCCATCATCCAGCACACGGCCGAGCTGTTCGAACCCCATCTCTTTCTTGTCGACAAGGAACCGCTGGGCCTGCGTGGAGAGGTCGAGAAGACCTTGCGCATGCTCCGCCGACAGGGAACCCGCTGCGTGCTCGGGCTGCGCGATGTGATGGACGAACCGAAGAGCCTGCTCGCCGAATGGGAACGCAAGGAGGTGTTTCCCGCCCTCGACGAGTTGTACGACGATATCTGGGTCTATGGCCTTCCGGAGATTTTCGACCCCGTCAGGGAGATTCCCGGAATGGGCAGATTTGCCCACAAATTGAGCTACACGGGTTATATCCGGCGCAACATGCCGGATCATGGCAGTCTCTCGAATGACTATCCGCTGCCGGACGATCCGTTCATTCTCGTNNACCACCGGCGGCGGCGGCGATGGCGACGTGCTGATCGACTGGGTTCTGCGCGCCTATGAGAGTGACGCTCCGCCAGCGTATCCGGCACTGGTTCTCTTCGGGCCGTTCATGCAGCTCGAAACCCGTCACGCATTTCAGGAACGCGTCAACCGGCTCGCCAATGTGCATTCGACGACGTTCGAAGCACATGTCGAGGAACTGTACGGGCGTGCGCTCGGTGTTGTCGCCATGGGCGGCTACAATACCTTCTGCGAGATTCTCTCATTCGGCAAGCCGGGGCTGATCGTGCCACGCACGGTGCCGCGACAGGAGCAGCTTCTTCGTGCCCAGCGCGCCAGTGAACTCGGTCTCGTCCAGTATCTCGAGGATGACGAGATCCGTGATGCACGGACGATGGCCTCGGCCATAGAACGCATGGCACGCAGCCCGAAGCCCGATCCTCTCCTGCTCGACCGGATGCTGTCCGGACTGGACGCCATATCGGAACTGAGCGCTCCCTGGCTCGACGAGCACCATACCGAACTCCGGCGTGCAAACGCCGGTGTCTGAAGCGAAATATCGACCGGAATCCGTCGCGATCGTCCTCAAGGGATATCCAAGACTCTCCGAAACCTTCATCGCCCAGGAAATTCTCGGCCTGGAACGCAAGGGTCTCGATATCCACATCGTTTCGCTCCGTCATCCGACAGACCCGACCCGCCACGAGATCCACGAGGCGATCGCGGCCGGCGTCACCTATCTCCCCGAATATCTCCATCACGAGCCGCGCCGCGTCGCCCGCTGCCTCTGGCGGCAGCTGCGGAACGGCCGTTTCTGGTCGATGCTCGGCATCTGGACCAGGGACTTCTGTCGCGAACCCACCCGCAACAGGCTGCGCCGGATCGGTCAGGCACTGGTCATGGCCGGGGAAATGCCTCCGGGCACGCGCCGGATCTACGCACATTTCATTCATACACCCGGATCCGTGGCGCGCTATGCCGCACGGCTGACCGGATTGCCCTACAGTCTTTCGGCGCATGCCAAGGATATCTGGACCACGCCCCGGCAGGAAATCCGGGAGAAGCTGGCAGATGCCCGCTGGACGGTCTGCTGCACGAGAACCAACACCGGGTATCTGCGCGACATCGAACCGTCAGCGCATATCGAGCTCGTCTATCACGGTCTCGATGTTGCGGCACTGCCGAAGCCGGATCGCAGCCACCGGCGTGACGGCAGCGAGCTGCGGGATCCCTGTCGCATCCTTTGCGTCGCCCGGGCGGTGGAGAAGAAGGGCATCGACCTGCTTCTTCAGGCAATGGCCAGGCTTCCGGACGATCTGCACTGGCAGTTCACGCATGTCGGCGGCGGCGAGAAAGGGCGCGAACTGCAGCAGCTGGCCATTCAGCTCGAAATCGCCGATCGCGTCGACTGGCTCGGCGCGCTTTCGCGAAACGCCGTCATGCAGCAGATGAACGGTGCGGATATTTTCTGCCTGCCGGCGCGCATCGCCGCGGATGGCGACAGGGATGGCCTGCCGAACGTCCTGCTCGAGGCGCTCTCGCAGGAGCTCGCTGTCGCCACGACGCCGACCGGCGGAATAGGCGAACTGATCGACGATGGCGAGAACGGCCTCATCGTCGGGAACGAGAATATCGAGGCGCTGGCCGCGGCTCTCGAAAGACTGATCCGCAATCCCGGGCTGCGGGCGCGGTTCGGGCATGCCGGCCGCCTGCGCGTCGAAAGGGATTTCGCGGCGGATGCGGGAATCGGGCGGATTGCGGACATGCTGAACGGGATGACCTGAGCCGATGCGCATCGCGTTCCATGCACCACTCAAGCCTCCCGATCATCCCCTGCCTTCCGGTGACCGGCGAATGGCGAGAGCGTTCATGGGGTTGCTCGAAGGTCTCGGCCACGAGGTCGTTGTCGCATCGACGCTGCGCACTTACGACCGCGTTGGCGACGCGGGACGCCAGCTTGCGCTCCGGGATGCAGCGCTGGACGAGGCGCGAAGGTTCGCGACCCGATCCGGCCCCGCACCGGACCTCTGGTTCACCTATCACGCCTATCACAAGGCGCCCGACTGGATCGGCCCGGAGGTATCGCGGATGCTCGGCATTCCCTATCTGGTGGCAGAGGCGTCGATCGCGGGAAAACAGGCGGGCGGGCCGTGGGCCGCAGGCTACGAAGCTACGCTGGACGGATTGCGTCGGGCGAGCCATATCCTCGCGATGACCCGCGTCGATCTGGCCGGTCTGCACCGGCACCTTCCCGGAGTGCCGGCCAGCCTCTTCCCGCCCTTTCTCGATTGCCGACCGTTTGCCATCGATCGCGATCGAAGCGGGATTGCCGGGCGCCACGACCTGAATCCTTCGTCCCTCTGGCTCGTCGCCGTGGCAATGATGCGGGACGATATCAAGCGCCAATCGTTCGAACTGCTCGCACATGCGCTCGAACATCTGGCCGATCTCGACATCGTGCCCATCATCGTCGGCGATGGCAAAGCACGTCATGCAATCGAGCGCATATTCGCGACATCGGCTCCACGGGCCCGCTTCCTCGGCAAGCTCGATTCAGGTGAAATAGCACCCCTTCTGTCATCCGCCGATCTCATGCTCTGGCCAGCGCTCCGCGAGGCTTACGGCATGGCCATTCTCGAAGCGCAGGCCGCCGGCCTGCCGGTCATCGCCTGCCACGAAGGAGGTGTGGCGGATATCGTCGGTGACGGCACGACCGCGATACTCGTCGAGAAACGGGATCCGGAGGCGCTCGCCGCAGCGGCGCGAACGCTTCTCTGCAACGACCGATTGCGGGCGTCGTTCGCCGACGCGGCCCGGACGAGGGCGCGAACGGTGCATGACCGCGCGGCAGCCGCCCGCCGCCTCGCCGCTATCATCGAAGGCGTTCGGCAATGAGACTCATCCTCATTCGCCATGGGCCGACCGCGTGGAATCGCTCCGGCAGGCTTCAGGGACGTCGTGACCTGCCACTGGACGAGGACGGATGCCGGACGGTAGCGGGCTGGCAACCCGATCCCGCCTGGCCCGGTCTCGAATGCCGCACAAGCCCGCTCCGGCGCGCCATGCAAACGGCGGAGTTGCTGGGCTTCAACCACAGGGAGAGCGAACCGCTCCTGATCGAGATGGCCTGGGGCAGGTTCGAGGGATGCACAATCGCCGGACTGCGCGC
Source organism: Geminicoccaceae bacterium (assembly GCA_020446285.1). Taxonomy (GTDB): domain Bacteria; phylum Pseudomonadota; class Alphaproteobacteria; order Geminicoccales; family Geminicoccaceae; genus JAGREO01. Next base: position 611 of record JAGREZ010000385.1, on the reverse strand, counting down.
GGAACTCGGTGACGAAATGGCGGCAAACGAAGCGCGCGGCCTCGATTTCCGACCGCCCGGCGGAGAGAGCCCGCGCGAGGTCGTCGAACGGTTCATGATCCTTGCGCGAAGCCTGTGCGACGCCCCCGCCGATCGTGTGCTCGTCACCCACAAGGGCGTACGCCGCGCGGCGATCGTTGCGGCAACGGGATGGAACATGCTCGGCAAGCCGCCGGTCAGGGTGCTGGATGATGAAGCGCTGCTGCTCGATCTCGATGAAGCGACCGGACGTTTGTCGCTCGCCGGCACGGCGCCCATGACATGACCACACCCCGCATATTCATCTGGTCGCAGCATCTGCTCGGAACCGGCCATCTCGTCCGCTCCCTGCGAATCGCGGGCGCCATCGCCGCACGCGGCATGCGCGTCTCACTCGCCAGCGGCGGGCCTCACCTTCCGGCCGAGGCACCCGATGGCGTCGACCTGCACCAGCTTGCCGAACTTCGCACGGCCGACACCGGGTTCAGCGGCCTGATCGATCGCGCGGGAGATCCTGCGGACGAAGGCGTATGGAAGGAACGCCTGCGGCAGATGGAGACCATCCTGTCGGAGCATCCGGCGGATATTGTCAT
>JAGREZ010000384.1 GCA_020446285.1 Geminicoccaceae bacterium | reverse complement strand
TGGAAATATCCGTCCTGCATCCTGCAGGGCGACGATTCCGTCGGCGAGTTCTATTCGGTCGCGGTCACCAACAATCGCCAGCAGGCCGACACCGGCACCAAGATGATCCATATCGGCAAGCGCACGCGTTCCAGGATCGTCTCCAAGGGCATTTCCGCCGGGTTGTCGGACCAGACCTATCGCGGCCTCGTGCGCATCCAGAAGGGGGCCGAGGGCGCGCGCAACCACACGCAATGCGATTCGATGCTCATCGGCGATCGCTGCGGCGCGCACACCGTTCCCTATATCGAGATCAAGAACCGCTCGGCGAGGGCGGAGCACGAGGCGACCACGAGCAAGATCAGCGACGACCAGCTGTTCTACTGCCGCAGCCGCGGCATCGGCGAGGAGGATGCGGTCGCACTCGTCGTCAACGGTTTCTGCCGCGAGGTGATGGACGAACTGCCGATGGAGTTCGCGGTCGAGGCGCGCAAGCTGCTCGGCATATCGCTCGAGGGCAGTGTGGGCTGAAGCCGGGACGCATTCCGGTCCGTCAACGATATCGCTTTTGGAAGAAAAGATGCTGAAGATCGACAATCTCGAGGTCGCCGTCGAGGGCGGGGATGACACCATCCTCAAGGGCCTGACGCTGGAGGTGAAGCCCGGCGAGGTTCACGCCATCATGGGGCCGAACGGTTCGGGCAAGAGCACGCTCGCCTATGTTCTCGCGGGCCGCGACGGCTACGAGGTCCGGGGCGGTTCCGTGACCTTCGGGGACGAGGATCTGCTGGAACTGGAGCCCGAGGAACGGGCGGCGGCGGGGCTCTTCCTCGCCATGCAGTATCCGGTCGAGATTCCGGGTGTGGCCAATAATTACTTCCTGCGTCAGGCGATGAACGCCATCCGTCAGGCGCGCGGCGAGAAGGACATTCCCGCCGGCGAGTTCATCAAGAAGCTCAAGGAGAAGGCGGCGCTGGTCGGCGTGCGCGAGGAACTGCTCAAGCGCGATGTGAACAGCGGCTTCTCGGGCGGCGAGAAGAAACGCAACGAGATCCTGCAGATGGCCATGCTCGAGCCGAAGCTGTGCATTCTCGACGAGACCGATTCCGGGCTCGACATCGATGCGCTCAGGACGGTCGCCGATGGTGTCAACGCGCTGCGCGACCCATCGAGGAGCATGGTCGTCATCACCCACTATCAACGCCTGCTCGACCATATCGTGCCCGATGTCGTGCATGTGCTGGCCAATGGCCGTATCCGCAGGACGGGCGGCAAGGAACTGGCGCAGGAGCTGGAGAATTCCGGCTATGAGGGCATTCTCGGCGAGGCGGCCTGAGGACATCATGAACGCTGTTCGAAATCATCCCCCCGTCCAGGCCTTCCACGACCTGTTCTCGGCCGGCAAGACCGGTCTTCCGGGCGGCGATGGCCCGCTGCTCGGGCTGCGCGAGACGAGGTTCGCCCGGTTTGCCGATGCCGGCATTCCGAGCCAGCGGACCGAGGCATGGAAATTCACCAATGTCGCGCGGCATGCCAATGTGCCGATGGCGCTCGGCGGTCATGTGCAGATCGGTGCCAGCGAGCTTTCCGCCTTTTTCTGCGGCGGCCATCTCGCCCGGCGCATGATCTTCGTCAACGGCCATGTCTCGCGGGATTTCAGTCACGTTCGCGGCCTGCCCGAAGGCGTGTCGGTGCGGGTGCTGGCCGATGCGGTCGATGATGGCGAGGTCCGCGAGCGCATCGCGGCGTTCGATGACGGCCGCAGCTTCACCGATCTCAATGCGGCGCTGATGCAGTCGGGGGCGGTCATCGATGTTGCCGATGGCGTCCATGTCGCGTTTCCGCTGCAGATGCTGTTCGCGGCGGTCGGCAGTCAGCGTGCCGCGACGATGAACCATCCGCGTCTGCTCGTCCGGCTCGGGCGGGGGGCGAAACTGCACCTGATCGAGACGCATGCGGCACTTCAGGACGGTTCGACCTTCACCAATCTCGTCAGCCAGATCGAGCTTGGCGACGAGGCCGAGCTGATCCATGACCGGCTGCAGGCGGGCCGTGACGGTTCGGTGCTGTTGTCGAAGGCCGACATGCGCCTCGGCGAACGTTCGCGGCTGCGCCAGACCCTCGCCTCGCTCGGCGGTGCGCTGGTGCGCAATGAAAGCACGCTGCATCTCGATGGCACATTCGCCGATGCGGTCATGAACGGCGCGTTCATGCCGACCGCGCGCGAACATGTCGACAATGCGATCTGCGTGCATCACCGCCAGCCCGACTGCCATTCCGATCAGTTCTACAAGGGGGTGATGGACGGGTACGGACGCGGTGTCTTCGCCGGCAGGATCGTCGTTCACGAGGATGCGCAGCGAACCAATGCCTTCCAGACCAACAACAATCTGCTGCTCAGCGACGATGCCGAGATCGACAGCAAACCCGAACTCGAGATCTATGCCGACGATGTGAAGTGCAGCCACGGGGCCACCTGCGGCGATCTCGACGAGCAGTCGCTCTTCTATCTCCGCAGCCGCGGCATCGACGCCGACACGGCGCGCTCGATCCTCGTCTACGCCTTTGCCGGCGAGGTCATCGAGCGGTTCGCCGACGAGGGCACGCGCAGGCTCGCCATGCAGCATGTGTTCGCACGGCTTGCCGGCGGCGGCGGGCTTTCCGGCATGCTCGAAGGCTAGGCCGATGGACGTGCAGGCGATCCGCGCGCAGTTTCCGATCCTCTCGACCGAGATGAACGGGCGTCCGCTGGTCTATCTCGACAGCGCCGCCTCGACCCAGAAACCGGCGGCGGTGATCGAGGCGCACGGGCGCTTCTACGGGCATGACTACGCCAATATCCATCGCGGCATCTACGAGCTGTCGCAGCGGGCGACAACGATGCACGATGAGGCACGCCGCAAGGTCCAGCGTTTCATCGGTGCCGGGAGCTGGCGCGAGATCGTGTTCACGCGCAATGCCACCGAGGCGATCAATCTGGTTGCCCGCAGCTTTCTCGCTCCGAGGCTCGAGGAGGGGGACGAGATTCTCGTCACCGAGATGGAGCATCACGCCAATATCGTTCCCTGGCAGATGATCGCCGCCGAAACGGGGGCGAAGGTGGTGGCGGCGCCTGTGGACGATGACGGCGTTCTCGACATGAAGACCTTCGCATCGCTCGTCGGCCGGCGCACGCGGATGATTTCCGTCGCATGGGTGTCCAACGTTCTTGGAACCGTCAATCCGGTGGACGAGATCATCGCCATTGGCCGCCGCAACGGCATTCCCGTGATGCTCGACGCGGCGCAGGCGGTGCAGCACCGGCATGTGGATGTCGCCTCGCTCGGCGCCGATTTCATCGCATTCTCGGCGCACAAGATGTATGCGCCTTCCGGTCTCGGCGTGCTCTGGGGCAGGTGCGAGCATCTCGAGGCGATGCCGCCCTGGCAGGGGGGCGGCGACATGATCGAGCGGGTGTCGTTCGACGGAACGACATGGAACGAGATCCCGTTCAAGTTCGAGGCCGGAACGCCGGATATCGCCGGAACCGTCGCCTTCGGTGCGGCCCTCGACTGGATGGAGGACATCGGCATCGAGGCGATCGAGCGGCATGAGAGCGAGCTGCTCGGCCATGCCATGCGGGCGATGCGGCAGGTGCCGGGCCTGCGTCTTCTCGGGACGGCGCGCGACAAGTGCAGTGTTCTCGCCTTCACGCTGGAAGGCGCGCACCAGCAGGATATCGGCACGATGCTCGATCTCGACGGTATCGCCATTCGCACCGGCCACCATTGCGCCATGCCGCTTCACGATCGTTTCGGCCTGACGGGGAGTGCGAGAGCTTCCCTCGGTGTCTACAACAATGAGGAGGACATCGATGCCCTTGTCGCGGGTCTTCGACGCATCGCCGGGATGTTCCAATGACTGACGAACGCAGGGACGGTTCCGGGGGACGGGACGAGGAAGCCATGCAGCGTGCCGAAGCCATCCTCGGCGAACAGTCGCAGACGGGCGAGGAGACGAGCCCGGAACGGCTCGCCGAGGTCGGCCGGATCGGCGAGGCGATCGTCGAACAGCTCCAGTCGATCTACGATCCCGAGATACCTGTGAACATCTACGAGCTGGGGCTGATCTACCGGATCGATGTCCATGACGACAATTCGGTGACCATCGACATGACGCTGACCTCGCCGCACTGTCCCGTCGCCGAGAGCCTGCCGAACGATGTCCAGCACAAGGTCGACACCATCGACGATGTGACGTCATGCGAGGTGCGGATCGTCTGGGAGCC
>JAGREZ010000383.1 GCA_020446285.1 Geminicoccaceae bacterium | reverse complement strand
TCGGCATCGGCATCGCCACGGCGGCCGCGGGCATCATCGTCGGCGTGGTCAGCCAGACCGGTGTCGGTTCGGCTCTCGCCGATGTCGTCGAGGTGCTTTCGGGCGGCAACATCCTCGCGATCCTGTTCCTTACCGCGATCCTCTCGCTGATCCTCGGCATGGGCCTGCCGACCACGGCGAACTACATCGTCGTCTCGGCCCTGCTCGCCCCGGTGATCGTCACCCTCGGCCAGCAGAACGGCCTGATCGTCCCGCTCATCGCCGTTCACCTGTTCGTGTTCTATTTCGGCATCATGGCGGACGTGACCCCGCCCGTCGGGCTCGCCTCCTTCGCCGCGGCAGCCGTTTCCGGCGGCGATCCGATCAAGACCGGCTTCGTTGCCTTCTTCTACAGCATGCGCACGGCCGCCCTGCCCTTCCTGTTCATCTTCAATCATCAGCTGCTGTTGATCGATGTGACCTGGTATGAAGGGATTTTCGTCTTCATCATAGCGACCGTGGCGATGCTGATCTTTGCCGCCGCGACCCAGGGCTGGTTCATCACGCGCCTGCAGTTCTGGGAGGTTCCCGTCCTGCTGCTGATCGCGTTCTCGCTGTTCCGCCCGGGCTTCTGGATGGACCAGATCTCGCCACCCTTCGAGGAGGTGGCACCCACCGAGCTCACCGCCGCCGCCGAAGCGACGCCGCCGGGCGAGGATCTGCGCATCCGCATTTCCGGTCTCGACCAGTTCGGTTCGCCGATGGAAACGGTGATGCTGCTGAACATGCCGGATGGTGCCGGCGGTGCGGAGAAGCTGGAAGCGGCCGGTCTGACGCTACGCGAGGATGGCGACAAGCTCGTCGTCGATGATGTCGCCTTCGACAGCCCGGCGCAGAAAGCCGGTTTCGACTGGGACCAGGAGATCGTCGCCGTGCGCAAGCCTATCGATCAGCCGAGCAAGTACTGGATCTTCATTCCCACCCTGCTGGTGCTCGCCGGGATCGTCATGCTGCAGCGTGGACGGGCCGCGCGGCAGGCCCACGCGTGAGGGAGCATTCGATGTACAAGCACATTCTCCTGCCTCTCGACGTCGATCAGCAACCCACATGGGAACGGGCGCTACCCATGGCGCTCGATCTCGCCACACGGCACGAGGCAAAGCTCACGGTCATGACGGTCGTGCCGTCCTTTGGTTCGAGCATCGTCTCGGGCTACTTTCCCGACGGCTTCGAGAAAAAGGCGATGGACCGGGCACGCGCCGAACTGCACGGGCTCATCGAAAACCGGATCCCCGCCGACCTGCCGCATGACATGCTCGTCGCGCATGGCCGCATCTGGCAGGAAATCTGCCGCGCTGCCGAAAAACTGGCGGCGGATCTCATCGTCATGGCGTCGCACAAGCCCGCGTTCAGCGACATCCTGCTTCAGCCGAACGCCTCGCAGGTCCTGCACCATGCGCCGATCTCGGTGCTGATCGTCCGCTGATCTCCCTGCCATTCCCACCGCCGCACGGACTGTCATCGGGCGGTCATGAAACCATGACCTGAAGCTCACACAGAACGTTTACAAAGCTCCCGTCAGGAAAAAATCTCGACCAACCGGGAGCGATACGAATGGCGGGTGATTTTACGAGGCGTCGTTTTCTCACCAGCACGGCCTGTGCCGGCGCTGGTCTGCTGGTGACGCCCGGTTTCGGCTACGGACAGACACAGATCCTGAGTGAGGCGGGCAAGGTTGGCACGCCGTTCGGCGCGCAGGTGGGTGACATTCGCAACGGCAGTGCGATCGTCTGGTCGAAGGCCGATCGTCCGTCACGCATGCAGCTTCGCTGGTCGACCACCGAAGATCTGCGGTCGGCGAACGAGAGCGTCGTCGTGAACGCGCTCGAAGCCAGCGACAACACCGCCAGGATCGATCTGTACGGCCTGCCCGGCGACCAGACGATCTTCTACGAGATCGGCTTCACCGATCTTGCCGATCTCAAGACCGTGAGCGTCCCCGTTCGCGGCCGCTTCCGCACGCCGCCCGTCGAGAGGCGTGATATCCGCTTCGTCTGGTCCGGCGACACGGTCGGTCAGGGTTGGGGCATCAATCCGGATTTCGGCGGCATGCGCATCTACGAGACCATGCGCCGGGTCGAGCCGGATTTCTTCATTCATTCCGGCGATACGATCTACGCCGACGGTCCGATCAAGGCCGAAGCCGAACTGCCGGACGGTTCCATCTGGAATAACGTGACCACCGAGGCGAAATCGAAGGTCGCGGAGACGCTCGCCGAGTATCGCGGCCAGTATGCCTACAATCTGCTCGACGAAAATCTCCGCCGCTTCAACGCCGAAGTCCCGATGCTGGCCCAGTGGGACGACCATGAGGTCACGAACAACTGGTACTGGCAAAAGCGCATGGACAATGACGAGCGCTACAAGGAAGGATCGGTGGCGCTCATGGCCGCGAATGCCATGCGCGCATTCCATGACTATATGCCGATCCGCAGTCATCCGATCGATCCGGACCGGCTCTACCAGAGCTTCCCCTACGGTCCGTCGCTCGAGGTCTTCCGCATTGATCTCCGCTCCTATCGTGGCTCCAACAGCGACGAACAGCCCGCGACGATCTCGCCCGAAACCCGCATTCTCGGCCGTCGCCAGCTCGAATGGCTCAAACTGGCACTGAAGAATTCCAGGGCAACCTGGAAGGTGATCGCCAGCGACATGCCCATCGGCCTGATCGTCTACGATCAGGCGAAGGACCGGCGCGGTGCCGAGGCGATCGCCCTTCGCGACGGACCGGCGGCCGGTCGAGAACTGGAGATCGCCGAACTCCTGACCTGGATCCGCGACAACGGCATCAGGAACACGGTGTGGCTGACCGCCGACGTCCACTACACGGCGGCCCATCACTACGATCCGTCACGCGCTCAATACACCGCGTTCGCGCCCTTCTGGGAATTCGTCAGCGGTCCGCTCAATGCCGGCAGCTTCGGGCCGAACACGCTCGACAACACGTTCGGTCCCGAGGCGAGATTCGTGAAAGCCCCTCCCGAGGGCCAAGCCAATCTCGCCCCGAGCGCCGGCTTCCAGTTTTTCGGCCAGGTGGATATTTCCGGCGACAGCGAACTGATGACCGTCAGTCTCGTCGATATTGCCGGCGACATTCTCTACTCGACAGAGCTTCAGCCCGAGGTCTGATACAGGCCCGACCCGCAACCTCGCCCCGGCCGGCTCGCCCGTCCGGGGCATTTTTTTGCCGTGTCCGAAAGACGGTGCTGCATCCGGGCGCCGGTTCGTCGAGCAGGCCGCAACCGCGTCTTTCCATCGATGCCGTACCGCCGACAGGTCTCGCAGGGCGATTGACGTATCTGGAATCGGGAGTAAGGTATACCAGATACTTTTCATCGACGCAGACGCCTTCGACAAGAAAACGGTTCGGGAGGACGGCGGGGCAGGCCATGTCGATCAGTGAGAAACTGCAGCCGGTGGCGGTGAGTTTCACGTTGAAGGATCACACCTACGACGTGTTGCGGGCCGCCATACTGGACATGAAGATCTACGAAGAGAACGCCGATCTTCGTCTCGATGAACGACAGCTGGCGGAAAGCCTGCAGGTTTCCCGCACCCCGATTCGCGAGGCGCTGGTGCGGCTGGCACATGACGGGCTGGTCGAGATTCTGCCCCGCAAGGGAGTCTTTGTCCGCCGGCTGGCGACGAAGGACGTGCTGGAGATGATCGTCACCTGGGCAGCACTCGAAAGCATGGCCGCAAGGCTGGCAACGGAACATGCCAGCGCCCGGGACCTGCGCGAACTGCGCAAGTTTGCGATGAAGCACAGCGTCCATGCCGCGCGCGCCGAACTCGAGGAATATTCCGAAGCCAATATCAGGTTCCATCAGTGCATTCTCGAACTGTCCGGCTGCGCCCTGCTCAGAACCACGGCTGACCAGCTTTTCCTGCACATGCACGCCGTCCGCAAGCGAGCCATGGGCGAGGACGACCGGGCGAAGCGGTCGGTCGTCGATCACATGGGAATCATCGAGGCGCTCGAGGCGCGCGATCCCGATCTCGCCAGCCGCCTCGTGCGTGAGCACACGATGCGGCTGCACGACCATGTCCGCGAACGATGGACGAGGCTGGAAGGCCGTGGCGCCGCCAGAACCAAAACCGACAGGATAACACCGTAAGGCACGAGGAAACAGATGACCGCACCCGGCACGGCGCGAGACGAGGAAGAGACCGGTGCATCGCAGGCACTGACGGATGGTTTTCACCTTGTCATCGATGCGCTCAAACTCAATGACATCGAGACGATCTACGGCGTGCCGGGCATTCCGGTCACCGATCTGGGCCGCCTCGCGCAGGCGCAGGGCATGCGTGTGATTGCCTTCCGCCATGAGCAGCATGCGGGTTATGCCGCCTCGATCGCGGGCTACCTGACGCAAAAACCGG
>JAGREZ010000382.1:3683-3821 GCA_020446285.1 Geminicoccaceae bacterium | reverse complement strand
GGATACCCGATACAGCGAGCCGGGCGGCCAGTGTCAGCGCCAGCGCCGACTTGCCGCTTGCCGTCGTGCCGCCGATGATCAGAAGGGTCGATGAAAAGCGCATCCGTCTCCCAGCCGTCCGCTGAAGGGCCAACCGCG
>JAGREZ010000382.1:0-3451 GCA_020446285.1 Geminicoccaceae bacterium | reverse complement strand
ATGGACAGCACGCTGATCACCATCGAATGTATCGATGAGCTCGCCGACACGATCGGCCTGCGCGCCGAAGTCGCATCGATCACCGAACGCGCCATGGCCGGCGGACTCGACTTTGCGAGCGCACTCGTCGAGCGCGTTGCCCTGCTCGAAGGGGTGCCGGAGACCGCTGTCGAGGAGGTCATCCGCGAACGCCTGAAACTGACACCGGGGGCGGAAGCGCTGATCGCCACCATGCGCGCGAACGGTGCGATGACCGCTCTCGTTTCCGGCGGCTTCACCCTCTTTACGGCACATGTCGCACAGCGGCTCGGGCTGGACGTCCATCGAGCCAATCGCCTCGAGATCAGGAACGGCAGGCTCACCGGCCGCCTGCTCGGCGAGATCGTCGACCCTCGGACCAAACTCGCCTCGCTGCTTGAATTCACCGCCATGCGCGGCCTCGAACGCGGTGCGACCATGGCTGTTGGCGATGGTGCCAACGACCGCGAGATGATCGAGGCGGCCGGCCTTGGTGTTGCCTTTCACGCCAGGCTCTCCGTTCAGGCCGTCGCCGATATCTCCGTCAATCACGGCGATCTCGAAACGCTGCTCTTCATTCAGGGATATGACGAAACGGAGATCGTCCGGGACAGTTGATGCCGCCCGCTCCGCCGGACACCCTCCCCTCGCACCGGCCCATGATCGCGAAATCGGCGACGGCGCAACATGGATATTGAAATCGCGAATCTTCGCATGATGTGATCTATGCAAACGCCGGGCCACGTCCTAGATCATGGTGTACTCGAATCCTGCCCCTCTCGGGTAGAGAGCGACCGCGTCGCCGGCAAGGCGATGAACCATCTGAAAACTGGCAGCAAGGTTCCGCATCGAAAGGGAACTGCAAGTGTCGGCCACGCATGAAGCCGCGCGCGAACATGGCGCGGTGAAAACGTCATCGAACCGCGCGTTCGGCTGGACCGTCGGCGGGATTCTCGCGGTTCTGGGCAGCGCGCGGGCGCTCTTCGGCTCATCCGGCCTCGACGGGGTCACCATGCTGATGTGGCTGGTGGCGATACCGCTGCTGCTCGCGGCGGCCCTGGCCCCGGATCGGCTGGCGCTCGCCAACAGAGCCTGGACGAAACTCGGGCTGTTGCTTGCCCGCATCGTCAATCCCGTCATTCTCTTCGCCGTCTTCGTGCTGACCATCGTTCCCATCGGCATCTGCATGCGCCTGTTCGGCAAGCGGCCGCTGGCGGTAGCCTTCGACAAGGCGGCGTCAACCTACTGGATCGAACGAGAGCCTGCCGGCAAGACCGCCGACAGCCTGCGCAACCAGTTCTAGCCGGGAATCGCTTGGCCATGGACATACTCGCCGAACTCTGGCGATTCATGCGGGTGCGGAAGAAATTCTGGCTCCTGCCCATTCTGGTCGTGCTCGGACTGTTCGGCGCACTGCTCGTCCTGACCCAGGGAACCGCTGTCGCACCGTTCATCTACACGCTGTTCTGAACAGACCGGCAAACGGAGAGCAGGATGCTCGTACTCGGCATCTCGGCCTTTTATCACGACAGTGCTGCGGCTCTGGTGCGTGACGGAGATATCGTTGCCGCAGCCCAGGAGGAGCGTTTCACCCGGATCAAGCACGATTCGGGCTTTCCGGCGGCCGCCATCGCCTACTGCCTTGCCGAAGGTGGCGTGGATCTCGGCGATGTCGATCACGTCGTCTTCTACGACAAGCCTTTCCTGAAGTTCGAACGCCTGCTCGAAACCTATCTGGCATTCGCGCCGAAGGGCTTTCGCTCCTTTCGAACCTCGATGCCCGTCTGGGTGAAGGAAAAGCTCTTCCAGAAAAGCATGTTGCGGGATTTTCTCAAACTGCTTGCGGGTAGCGGGCGATGGAACGGCAGCCTGCTCTTCACCGAGCATCACGAGAGCCACGCCGCCAGCGCCTTCTTCCCCTCGCCATTCGGGGAAGCGGCGATCCTGACGATGGACGGGGTCGGCGAATGGAGCACGACGAGCCTTGGCATCGGGCGCGGACGGCACGTCGAAATCACCCGCGAGATCCACTTCCCGCACTCGCTCGGCCTGCTCTATTCGGCCTTCACCTATCATACCGGTTTCAAGGTGAATTCGGGCGAATACAAGGTGATGGGCCTTGCCCCTTACGGCGAGCCGCGCTTCGCCCGGACGATCATGGAGCATGTGATCGACATCAAGGAAGGTGGCAGTTTCCGCCTCGACCAGAGCTATTTTGACTATTGCACCGGCCTCACCATGACCAACGCAGCATTCGACAGGTTGGTTGGCGGACCGCCGCGACGGCCGGAAGAGGAACTGACACAGCGGCACATGGATCTGGCGGCATCGGTGCAGGCGGTCACCGAGGAAGTGATGCTGCGCATGGCACGCTCGATCCGCCGCGAGACCGGACAACGTCATCTCTGCATGGCCGGTGGCGTGGCGCTCAACTGCGTCGCCAATGGCAGGATCCATGCCGAGGGGATTTTTGACAGGATCTGGATCCAGCCCGCCGCGGGCGATGCCGGCGGCGCGCTCGGTGCCGCCCTCTGCGTGGCGCATGAACTCGGCGACGCTCCCCGCTCCGCCGGTGTCGACCGCATGAAGGGTGCCTATCTCGGCCCCTCCTTCACCAACGAGCAAATCGCGGCACGCCTGAAAGCAGCAGGCGCGCGCTTCGAGCTGCTCGACGAGGAGAGCCTGATCGCGCGCTCGGCGGACGACCTCGCGCGCGCGCATGCCATCGGCTGGATGCAGGGGCGCATGGAATTCGGCCCGAGGGCGCTCGGCGGCCGCTCGATCCTCGGCGATGCCCGCTCGCCGACCATGCAGAAACTGCTCAATCTCAAGGTCAAGTTCCGCGAGAGCTTTCGCCCGTTCGCTCCCTCCGTGCTGCGCGAACATGTGGGTGACTGGTTCGGGCTCGACGATGACAGTCCGTACATGCTGCTGGTCGCCGGCGTCGCGGAACGGCGGCGGCGACGCATGACGGCGGATGAGGAGGCCCTTTTCGGCATCGACAAGCTCAATGTCGTCCGCTCGGAGATCCCCGCTGTCACCCATGTCGACTATTCGGCCCGCATCCAGACCGTCCATGCCGATACCAACCCGCGCTATCACGCGCTGATCGAGCGCTTCCGATCGCTTACCGGCTGCCCCGTGATCGTCAACACCTCGTTCAATGTGCGTGGCGAACCCATTGTCTGCACGCCGGAAGACGCGTTCCGCTGTTTCATGGGCACCGGCATCGAGCATCTCGCCATCGGCGACTGCTATCTCTCCAAATCCGAACAGGATTCCGCGCTCGAACTCGACTATTCCTCCGCCTTCGAGCTCGACTGAGATGAAAAGGCTCGCAGCCGCGGCACTTCTTCCCGTCATTTCGCTCGTCGTGGCCCTCGCACTGGTCGAGGCGGGCCTGCGGCTCACCGATCGCGTTCGCAATGTCGGC
>JAGREZ010000381.1 GCA_020446285.1 Geminicoccaceae bacterium | reverse complement strand
AAATGAAACCCTATCGATGGATGGCTGCGGCAACGGTGGCGGCTGCTCTGGCGGCGGCCGGCATGACGGGCCGGCCCGCATGGGCGGTCTATATGCTGGGCCTTTGGCATTATGCCGTCTATGTTCTCGCCTTCACGCATCGCGCGGTGCCGCACCGGCGGTTCATGCAGGATGCGCTTGCGGCGAAGACGCTGGCGATGCTTGTGTTCGTCTGGACCTGGCTGCCGGCCGGACCGCATCCCCTGTCGGTCATCACGGTTGCCGCCGGCTTTGCCCTGAATGCCTGGGGTGCGACCGTGCTCGGCACGAAGCGGACCCATTACGGCCACGAACGCCTCGGATTGCCCTTCTCGAGGATCGAAAGGGCGCCCTTCTCGTTCACCGCCCATCCCATGCTCCACGGCAATGTCATCGCCTTTGCCGGCAGCCTGCTCGAGCCGGCGTTCCGTTCCGCATGGTGGCCGCTGGCGGTGTTGCACATCGCCATGAACCTGCTGCTGCTGGCGATGGAGAGGGCCGGTCCCGCATGTCTCGCCCGGATCCGTTCCGACATCGCGGTTCTGGCCGGACTGGCGCTTGGCGGGACGGCACTCGCCGCAGGTTCGGACGGCGGCTGGCCCGTCTGGGTTTCGCTCGCCATGGCCCTGTCCTTCGCCGGCCTTCTGTATCGGGAATATCGCGGCGTTGAAGAGACATCGAAACCAGCGGAGGGGGAATGCGCATGAGTGACGTCGTTCAGTCGAGCGGGGCCGGGTTGCATGGCCGGACGCCGGCAAGGCGGATGTTCAGGGCGAGGATCGGCCGTTTCGAGGCGCAACCGGATCGTGCCCTGATGGATGAACTGGCGGCCTGGGTCGAGGAGGCCTACCGTCCGGAACTGGCGGCACGGCCTTCCAAGCATGTCTATCTGCGCCATCTGCCAAGGGAGATCCAGGCGAAGATGGACCGCCTGCGCGATCACGCGATGATCCGCTCGGCCATTCTCGAACAGTTCGACGAGGGCTCGGTCATCACCCCGCTCAAGCATACCGACGAACTCTACATTTCCCATTACAACAAGGATTTCGGTGGCGATCAGGGGCTGTTCGACAAGCATTATGACGGCAATCTGCGGTTCATGCCGGTGGGTGCGGTCGTCCGTTCGCTGATCTATCTGCAGTCGGACGCGACCTACAAGGTCGTGTTCGGCGACAGTGGCGTCGAGAAGGCTTTCGCAAGTCACGAATTCGGCCTGCTCGATTTTCACAAGGAACTGCACTGGGTCGAGGGTGACTACGATCCCGACGACCGCCAGCGCATTCTCCTGAAATGCAATTACCTCGTCGCGCCGAAGAACGCGGTCTGGCTGACCCGTGCCCTCGACGCCGCCAATACCGGCGTCTTCTATACGGTCAAGGCGGCGATGCAATATTCCAGGAGTCCGCAAACACCGGCCCAGCACGTCATCGGCTGGCTCTGCAACGTGATGCGCCTTCTTAACAATATCCATCCGCTGGTGCCGATCGCCCTGATCCTGCTCCTCCTGATCGCCCTCGGCCGGGGGATCGCCGGGCTGGCGGGGTAGAGTTTCCCGTTCAGGCGGAATGGCCTGAACGATCAGAAAATGGCCATGTCCGCTTATTCTGTTGTTTTGATCTGAGAGCTGGCCCCGGAAAATCGG
>JAGREZ010000003.1:11448-12255 GCA_020446285.1 Geminicoccaceae bacterium | reverse complement strand
CGCGCGCATGGGCCTCGGCATAGTCCATGTTCGGTTCCCAGTTCGCCTTGACATTGAGGATCGCACGCAGTTTCGGCGCACGGTCGAGACGTTCTTTCGGCATGGCGGTCTGACCGACGATCACCTCGACTTCGGGAAGGATCCGTTCCACCAGATCGTCCGGCGCACGGCTGCCGAAATGCGCCACGACATGCCCCATCGAGGCGAGCGCCGCCGCCGTCTCCGCGTCATAAACCATCATCTCGTTGCGCGGAAACGGATCGAGAAAGATCAGCGGTTCGGTCATTTCATTCCTGAACTTGCTATGCCGGTGGTGATGAAACGCTGCAGGAAGGCGAAGACCAGAGCGACGGGAATGAGCGTCACCACCGTCATGGCCAGGATGTAGTGCCACTGGGTGTTGAGCTCTCCCTGAAAGGCATTGAGCCCCAGCTGCAGCGTATAGACTTCCGACCGGTTGAGGACGATGAGCGGCCAGAGGAATTCGTTCCAGCGCCACATGATCGAGAAGATCGCGAGAACGGCGATGGCGGGCATCGCCAGCGGCATGACCACGCGCCAGTAGATCTGCCATTCGCTGGCCTTGTCCATGCGCGCGGCCTCGATCAGGTCCCTTGGCAGGGTCAGCATGTACTGGCGCAGGAGAAACACCCCGGTCGGCGTTGCCGCGCCCGGCAGGATGACCGACCAGAGCGTGTTGACCATGCCGAGCTGCGTCACCACCAGATAGACGGGCACGAGAATGACGGTGATCGGAATCATCAGCGTGCCGATGACGAAGACCATGATCGCGCCACGCCCCTTGAA
>JAGREZ010000003.1:0-11366 GCA_020446285.1 Geminicoccaceae bacterium | reverse complement strand
ACCGAGTTCCAGAGATAGCGCATGAAATCGAATTTCTGTAGCGGATCGGCGTAGTTTTCCCAGGCCATGCGGAATTCGCGGATCGGCTCCCGCTTGTCGATGGCGATCCTGTATTTCTGATCGGGGGTCTCCGGATCCACCATCTGGCTGACGATTCCGATCCGCCGGATCTCTGCAAGCTCCCTTTCGCTGCCGTCGTCGAGGGTAACCTTGTAGAGAGGAAGCGGCTTGTCATGCCCCTCCACCTGCACCGCAATCTGGCCCAGCGGCAGGAATGTCGGCGGAAACTCGAGCAGGCCCGCGGGCGTCTTGAACGAGCTGAGCACGAGCCACACGACCGGGCCGAACATCAAGAGGACGCCTAGACCGAGATAGATGTAGGAAAAGACATCGGTCCAGTGCAGCCGGTCACCGCCACGCCGCACCGTCAGGAGTTGCTTCAAAGTGCGCCGGTCATGGATCGCCTCAGCCATCGTCACGCCTCCGGGTCGCGGCCAGTTGCAGCATGGTCAGGATGAACAGCACCACACCCAGAACCACCGAGGCCGCCGAGGCCAGGCCGAAATTCTTGATCTGGTTGGTAAAGCCGGTGTTGTAGATATACTGCACGATGAATTGCGTTGCCGTACCGGGACCGCCACCCGTAAGCACATAGACCTCGTCGAAGATCTGCACGCCCTTGACCAGCGCCAGCACCACCACGACCAGCATGTTCGGCCACAGGAGCGGCATGGTGATACGCCAGAACACGCGCTCCCTGCGCGTGCCGTCCATCTCCGCCGCTTCGTAGAGATCGGGCGGGATCGCCTGCAGGCCGGCGAGCAAGATCAGCGTATAGAATCCCATATGCGCCCAGATCGACACGAAGATGGCCCAGAACATCGCCCATTCAGGGCTGACGAAGAACAGTATCTTGTCGAATCCCATCGAGACGAGAAAGGCATTGAGAATGCCGTCGCGCAGCAGGATCCATTTCCAGATCAGCGCCACGACCACCGGGGACAGCAGTACCGGGAAGAAGAAGACGGCACGGAAGAAACCGCGGGCCCGGATCTTCCGGTTCAGGATCAACGCCGTTATCAGCGAGAACAGAACGAGGAAGACGACCTGAAAGAAGACAAAGAAGGCGGTGTTGTAGATACCCTTCCAGAACCGATCCTGCCTGCAGGTCGTCGGGTCGATATAGCTCCCGCAGTCGAACAGGATCCCATATTGTTCGGTCCCGGTATAGATCCGGTCGCCGGGAAAGAGTTCGGCACCGCCGGTGAAGGAATAGGCAAAGTTGATGAATAGCGGGATGACGACGAACAGCCCGAAAAAGGCGAGGTTCGGCGCCAGGAAGACCCACGGCATGGACCGGATCCCGCCGACCCGCTGGATCCAGCGAAACGGCAGGTCGAGAACGCGGAACAGCAGGGCCACGGGCCATGACAGGACGGCCTGGAGTCGCCCGGAGAAGGAAAGCTGATCGCCGGAAGTCATTGCCTCGCCCCTGGTTGAACCGCACGTTTCAGCGTGTCGATTTTCCGTGACCTCCCCCGGCCTCCAGCCGGCCGAGGGAGGTCCGGGATTCAGTTGCCGTCGCGCTCCTGTTCGGCGATCTGTTGTTCGACGTCCTGGGTCATCCGCTCGAAAGCCTGATCCAGCGTCAGTTCGCCCACGATCGCCTCTCCAAGACGGGAGATCAGGGCATTGAACATCACGCGATTGTACTTGTAGCCCTGAAGGTCGTAGGCGATGGGCGAAATGGTCGGCACTGCGCCTGCAAAGGTCTCCAGTGCATGACCGGCACGCTCATCATCGGTCGCAAAGGCGATGCCGTTCTGAGCCAGTCCCAGATGACCGGGAATGAACAGGTTCTTGCCATAGAACTCGGCCAGATTTTCCTCCTGCGCGAGGAAATCCATCACCTTCGCCACTTCCTCGGGATGCGCGGTATCCTTCATCGCCACCAGCGCAGCACCGCCCGGCATTCCCGTGCAGGCACTCGGCCCGCAGGGCGCCGGAACGGCCCACCAGTCGAAGGCGTCGCCGATGGTCTCAGCGAACTGTGGAATCTGCCAGGAACCGGACATGTACATGACCACCTGCGCGTTGGCGAATTCCTCGTTCGCGCCGAGATAGGTGGAGCCGGAAACCGATCCCCAGAGCTCCTTGGCCATGGTACCGTCCTGATGCCAGTCGTAGAGCATCGTGGCCATCGCCTTCAACCCGTCATCGACGAGCGCCGGCTTGCCGTCGTCGGTGAACATCTTCGCACCCTCGGAGATCGCCGGGCCGGAGACGCGATGGCCGGAACGGTCCCAGGCCATCGGTATGGGAATATCCAGCTTTTCGGCCACCGCCCTCGAAGCTTCCGCCCACTCTTCCCAGGTCGCACCCTCGCCCGGCATGTCGACTTCGGCCTGCTCGAACAGCGTCCTGTTGACATAGGGCCCGGTCACGGTCAGCTGCGTCATGAATCCGGAAATCGCCTCGCCCTGCGGATCGAGCCATTTCAGGAACGGTCCGAAGTTCGACGTCCAGTATCCGGCATCGGCGAGATGAGGGGTCAGATCCAGATAATATTGCGAAAGCCCGCCGAGATCGGTAACCCGTGCAATATCCGGCCCCTGCCCGGCGGCGAGCTGTACAGGCAGTCCTTCAAGGATCGCCTTGTAGGGCACGATGTTGAGATTCACGGTGATGTCGGGATTGGCCTCGTGAAACCTGTCGAGCAACGACTGCATCACCTCGCTTTCGTTGCCGTCATTGTACCAGGTCATCACCAGCTCTGTCTGCGCAAGCGCATTGCCCGCCAGAAGCACGAGCGACAAGGCACTGGCGCCGAGAACCCTCGCAGTGTTTCGGGTCATGGTGGTTTCGTCTCCCTGTAGGTAGGCTGCACGGGTCGCAGCGACATGCCGTCCTGTTGCCGGATGCGGCGGATTCAGGACCGAATGGAACGGCGATGGATCGGGTAGGCCGGAATCGTGTCGGCAAGATGACAAACGCACCGGTTTCCGCCCCGATGCGCAACCGTCGGCAGGGTGCAGCATCACCCTGTCCATTCAGTGCCTCCCCTTGCCAAAGGACATTCCCTGCTGTGAAGTCGTATCCCAGAAGCTGACGGGACCGTCAACAAGGCCGGAAATGCCCATGCCTTTCACGCGCGCGACGCTGCTTTCCCTTACCGGCTGCCATGAGATCATGGAAGGCCGCTGGGAGGTGCTGGACAGTTGCCGGATCGGATCCGTGACATGTGTCGATGGCCTCGTGCGCGATGGAGCGCTCGCGGTCCCCGCCACATTGCTCGAACCGGAAATCCCGACCGGCAGTGCCGTTCTCTATGCCCACGCCCATGGTGGCGCCTACACAATCGGCAGGCAGGAGGTGACGAAGGGCCGGCCTGCCCTGCTCGACCCGCCGCTCGGGCTCTGGCTCGCCGAACAGGGTCACACCGTGCTCTGCCCCGATATGCCCGGCTTCGGCACACGCCAGACCGAAGGAACCGAATCCGCCCTCAGCAAGGCCGCATTGTGGCATGGCCGCCCGCTGCTGGGTCTCATGCTGGACGATCTTGGCCGGGCCTTCGCGGCGCTCGCCGCCATTCCGGCAGTCGACACGACCCGTATCGTGACGACGGGCATTTCCATGGGAGCGACACTCGCCTACTGGTACGCGGCGCTGAACCCGCTTGTCGCCGGTTGCGCCCATTTCTGTGCGTACGCCAACATGAAACCGCTGATCGAAACGGGCGCGCATGATCTTCACGGGCCGTACATGACCGTGCCCGGCCTGCTCCCGGCACATGACATGGGGGATGTCGCAAGTTTGCTCGCGCCGCGCCTGCAGATCATTGGAGCCGGGCTGCGCGATCCCTTGACTCCGCAAGCAGCGCTCGAGCCTGCACTGGAGCAGGTCCGGCAGGCCTATGCCGGCTGCGAAGACCGTCTTCACATCGTCATCGAGGCCGATGGTGGCCACAGGGAGAGCCCGGCCATGCGCCTGGCGCTGGCCGATCCGGCCTTCTGGATGACGAGTGTCTCGGGAGAAACTGAAAAACAACCTACAAAGGAACAATAATCACATATTTTCTACCTTAAGTATGCAAAATCGGGTGACTTGCGAATCGGCGTCGCGGGATTATGCTGCATCGCAACAGCGAAGGCCGGGGTTTTTGTCAATGCAGCGGATCAGAACAGGTATCTATCCGGGGACGTTCGATCCCATCCACAACGGGCATCTCGACGTCATCCGGCGTGCCACCGTGCTCGTGGACAGGTTGATCGTCGGGGTCGCCATCAATGCGGGCAAGGACCCGCTCTTCACGCTGCCGGAACGAACGGCGATGGTCGAGGCCGACATTGACGGCCTCATGGCCGCCAACGCCACCAACGGCACGCGAATCGAGGTCAAGCCGTTCGAGAACCTGCTCGTCCAGTTCGCCGCCGACAATCAGGCCGACGTCATCGTCCGCGGCCTGCGTGCCGTCTCCGATTTCGAATATGAATTCCAGATGGCGGCCAACAACAAGCGCCTCAACCCGAAGGTCGAGACCTGCTTTCTCATGGCGTCGGAAACCAACCAGTTCATCTCCTCGCGCTTCGTCAAGGAGATTGACAAGCTCGGCGGCAATGTCTCGAGTTTCGTTTCGCCACGCGTGCTCAGGGAACTCGCCCGCATCCGCGCCAAATGACGGTTCAGCCGTCGAGTATGGAACGCGCGAGCGCAACCTGATTGCGGAAGCCCTGCAGGACGAAGGACAGATCAGCACCGAGAAGGGCAAAGCCGAAACCGAGCCCGAGATAGCGTTCGAGCAGATCTTTCGTATAGACCCCGCCCATGCCGACATGTTTGCCCTCGGCACGCGCGGCGTCGATCACGGTGCGATAGGCTTCCTCGATACGCGGATGATCGAGCTCACCGGGAATGCCCATTTCGATGGCGAGGTCGTTTGTGCCGAAAAGAAGCAGATCGACACCGGGCTCGGCTGCAATCGCGCGCGCGTTTTCGACCGCTTCGGGACTTTCGATCATCGGACAGATGAGCGTTTCCCTGTTCGCTCTCGCCATGGCCTCGTTGGCCGGCAGGGCCATATAGTCGAGTTGCGGCAGCACGCCGCCAAGCGAACGACGCCCTTCGGGTGCGAAACGGCAACGCTCGATGAACGGCCTGATTTCCTCGACCCTGTCGACATGTGGCACGACGATGCCGGCCGCACCGGCATCAAGCAGCCTCGATGCGATTTCAGGCGATTTGCCGGGCACGCGCACGAGTGGCGTGACACCGGCCCGCGCCGCCGCGACCGACAGTTCGGACGCGAAATCGGCCGTGATCGGGTTGTGCTCCATGTCGATGAACAGCCAGTCCATGCCACTCACCGCCGCCAGAGCCGCGATTTCCGTCGAACGGGCCAGGCGGGTTCCGATGCCCAGAAGCACCTCACCCGCCTCCATCCGTTCGCGCATCCTGCTACCACCCGACATTTTCGCTCTCCCCCTTGCAAGACAGCACATGCTGTCAGGAAGAGGGCTAGCATGACACGATCACTCGCGCATCAAGGAGAGTGTCCGTGCCCCTGAAGAAAAACCGTCAGGCGCGGTGGATACGGTGGTCGGTCGCGGCGGCTTCCTCGGCGATGCGATAGATGTCGCAACGGCTGATGCCGAGATCATCGAGCTCGCGATCATCGAGACGGGACAGCTCGTCCACGGTCGCACGGTAGGCCGCACGGCGATCGCGCCACTCGCGGAAGGTATCGGCGAGGCGGCTGCCGGAACGTCCGGTGATGACGTCGCTCATGAGGCGAAGGGTACTGAAAGGATTGACGAGAGCATAGCTCATTTGAATTCTCCGAAAACTCGGTTCACACCGCAGGTCCGATGCACAAATGACAATATGGCTTTCGGGGGGCCGTCCGGAATGCCATACTTCTCATTGCTGCATTGCAATAAAACATGGCTCGTTCCGGCAACAGATCGTGTTATGAATGTCAGGTTTTTCCCGGTCTTTTGAACTTCATGCCGGACCCATCGGCCTTCGGCTCGGATGCGACGGCGATGCCAAAGAGCTTTCGCGCGCCGAAGTTCGAGCACGAAAGGCATTCCCGCCCATTCTCCCGTCACTGGCGGACGAGCTTGAAACACTTCGACGCAAGATAGAAATCGACAAGCCGCCCCCGACACTGTCGGGTCGGGTCGCAAGGCGCATGTACGAGGCGGCATTGCCCTTTGCCGACGAATTCGTGACACCGATGGCGGCAGTCGCCGGAGCGGTCGCGGACTACATGCTCGAACAGATCGCCCGGAACACCCGGTTGCGCCGGGCCTTTGTCAACAATGGCGGCGACATTGCCATCCACCTCAACCCCGGAACCTCCATGCGGCTGGCGCTCGTTGGCAATATTGCCGCACCGGCGGTCGACGGACTCATCCGCATCGATGCCGGATCGCATGTCCGCGGCGTTGCCACGAGCGGCTGGCGCGGGCGCTCATTCTCGTTCGGCATCGCCGATTCCGTCACCGTGCTGGCGCGCACGGCGGCAACGGCCGATGTCGCCGCAACCCTTGTCGCGAACGCCGTCAACATCGACGATCCCGCCATCGTCCGCAGACCGGCCCGCGATCTCTTACCTGACAGCGACCTCGGCGATATGGCCGTGACAGTCGGGGTTCCTCCATTGTCGAGAGCGAAGATCGAAGCTGCGCTGGATCGTGGCGAAGTGCGGGCGAGACATCTGGTGGATGAAGGACGGATCGAGGCAGCGGCACTCTTTCTCGGCAGGGAAACAAGGCTCGTCGACCCGCGCGGAATGCTCGCCGCAGGCTGAATACCCGTACACCCGCCGTCAGACCCGGCGGGCCTACCACTCCACCTTGACTTCGGCCGCCAGGGCAAGGCGTACCAGTTGTGACAGGCTCCGGACCTCGGTTTTCTGGATGATCCGCTGGCGATGGATCTCGACGGTCCTCGGGCTTATGTCGAGATCGGCCGCAATCACCTTGGTCGGGTGTCCGGCAACCACCAGTGCCATGATTTCCGACTCACGCGGCGTGAGCCTGCCCATCAACACCTTCGCGTGATCCCGCATCCGTGCGTCCGAACGGCGTTCGGCAGCGGTCTGGCGCGCCGTGCGCACGGCGTCGAGGATGCGGCTGTCGACGAAGGGTTTCTCGATGAAGTCGACTGCGCCGAGACGCATCGCCCGCACGGCCATCGAGACGTCGCCATGGCCGGTAATCATGATGACGACCCGCTCGGGAGCACGCTCGCCGAGAAGCCGCAGGACTTCGAGACCGTTGGTTCCCGGCATGCGAATGTCGAGCAGGATGAGCCCGTGCTGCAGTCTGTCGAGACCGTCCAGCAATTCGTCGCCCGATGCCAGGGCATGAGCCTCGATGCCCTCGGATTCCAGCAACAGTGTCAGCGAGTCCCTGACGGCCTCGTCATCATCAACCACGATGACATCGATCGGATCCGATTGTTCCTCAAGCATCGACCTTCACCTGCAATGGCAGATTGAACGTGAAAACGGCCCCGCCCTGCTCTCCCGGGCGCGCGCGAAGCTCACCGCCATGGGCTTCGATGATCGACCGGCTGATCGACAGACCCAGCCCCATGCCACCGGGCTTCGAACTGTTGAACGGCTCGAACAGGATGGCAGCGATCTCCGGCGAAATTCCGGAGCCCGTATCAGCGACCCTGACCTCGACATCGCCACCGCGAAGGCGACTGGCAATCTCGATTTCACGCGGATTGCACCCTGCGACCGCCTCGACGGCATTGCGGACGAGATTGACGATCACCTGCTGGATCTGGATGCGATCGAAGGGAACGGGCGGAACCTTCCGATCCAGATCCACCTTGACGTGAATGTCGAGCCCGTTGGCACCGATGAGTGCCAGTTCGAGGGCCTCGTCGACGACCTCGGTCAGGTCATGCAGGCCGACCTCCTCGCGATCCTTCTCGAAAAAGCGCCGCAGCCGGCGAATCACCAGGGCCGCCCGCTCCGCCTGCTGGACCATCTTGCGCACGGCCTCGAGCAGTCTCGCCTGGCTCGCGGGATCATCACGGGTGACCAGCCGGCGCGCGACCGACGCATAGGTCGTGAGCGCCGTGAGCGGCTGGTTGACCTCATGCGCGATGGAAGCCGACACCTGCCCGACCGCGCTGAGGCGACCGGCATGCTGCAACTCGCGTTCGAGCTGTCGGCGACGGATCTCGCTTCCCTCGAACAGCCTCCTCGCCTCCTCCTGTTCGGTAATGTCATGCAGCACGATGACATGCCCGGACGGCAACCCGCGTTCGTCGAAAATCTGGCCTCGGGAGACGAGGATCTCGTGCATGGTGCCGTCGCGGCTGCGCAGGCGGGCACGGACACGCTGGCGATCCAGTTCGCTGTCGCCGAGATTGATCGGTTCGTCATTTTCACACCGCAGGCGGATGATCTCCACCAGCAGACGACCACAGGCCGCATCGTTGCTCCATCCCGTGAGCATCGCGGCGGTCGGATTGAGATAGTCGACCCGGCCATCGGCGCCGACCGTGATGACTGCATCGGCGATGGCGCGCAATGTGACTGCCGCCCGCTCACGCTCGGCACGGACTGCCGCCCGTTCGACCTGCCGCACGATGATACTCCAGCCGATCAATGCCGCGATCGTGCTGATCATTGCCGCGCCCGGCGGGATCCAGATTCCGAAAAGCTGCAGACAGGCTGCCGAAAACGCCAGCAAGGCACCGAGACCGGCAAGGGCCACGAAGAATCGCTTGCGCGAACGCAGGATCAGGGTCGCGAGACCGGCAGCGAACAGAACGAGTGCGGCGACCGCGACCGGCCGCTGAAGCTCGCGCCAGATGATGTCGTGGCTCAACGCATGCAGCATGTGCGCGTGCAGGACGATCCCGGGCATTGGCACGCCATTGTCCGAGAGCGGCGTGGAGAAAGTCGAGCCGAGCCCGGATGCCGTGGCACCCACCAGCACGAGCTTGCCGCGCAGCCGCTCGGGCGATATCCGGCCCTGCACGACATCGGCGAATGTCATGTGATCGAAGCGATTGCGTGCGGAATAGGGGATGAATGCCCATTCGTCATCGAGCAGGACCGATCTCTCATAGAGCGGGTCATTCTCGACCTCGAACGCATCGGCGCCGACCGCACGGTCGAGCAGCGCCGAACCGAAATAGGGATGCCGCGCCGGCGGCAGTCCAGAAAAACGCCGGACGCGACGGACAATGCCATCCTCGTCGACCACGAGTTCCACATGGCCGAGACCCACGCCGGCATCGATCAGTCGTGGAAGCGGGCGTATTTCCTCGGGCGGCTGTCCACTGATGCGAACGTCGCTGAAAACCGGCATGACCACCCGGCCGAAGGATGCGACGGAATCGGCGAACACCTGATCACCGGCGAGATCCTCCCAGTCCGGTTCGGTGAAGATGATGTCGAATGCGACCCCGGCCGCACCGGCCTCGGCAAGCTGGTCGATGAGGCGCGCGTGAAGACGCCGGGACCACGGGAAACGGCCGAGTTCGAACAGGCTTGGTTCGTCGATGGTGACAATGGCGACATCGGTCACCTCGGGCGGTGTCCAGGCACGGGCGACCAGATCGTAGATCCGGTTGTCGAGACGGCTGGACAGGCCGAACGCGGCCAGAAGTCCGGTCAACGTGACAATCACCAGAATGAAAAGAATGGTGTCCTGTCGGCTGACCGTCCCGCTTTTCATAACAGGAACGCGAGTGCAACAAGAACGGTCGGGATGGAAATCACCGCCCAGAGCGGTCGGGGCCCGATCTCGATCATCACCGGTTCGCCAAACGGTCCCGCATAGCCATCATCGTCAATGGCGCGGGCACGCATGTACCATGTACCAAGCGCCGGGCGCGGCAGGCTGTCCTCGTTGCCACGCACCTCGAAGGTACGTTCGATCTCCTCGAAATTTTCCGACCTCGAAAGCTCGATGCGATAGGTGAAACGGGGATTCTGTTCCGGCCATGACACATCGATCCGGCCTTTCGCGCCCTCTTCGGCCGACAGGTTGACGGGAGACGGTGCCAGAAGGACGTCGAAATGGGCCGGAGCCCCCGGCTCGCTCTCGTCTCCGGAAGTGTCGCTGGCGACCACCTGCCAGTAGTAGCGCCCCGGCTCCAGCGTTCCGTCGAGAACCGTTTCCGATGCCGTGACACCGTTCGCGACGATCCGCGCATCGGCCATGTCCGGTGAACCGGCCAGTTCGACGGTGTAGGAAACGTCTTCTTCCTCGCCGGCCCAGGCGAGACGAATGTCCTCGCCGGTACGGTAGCGCCCCTCGCGAACGGGAGACGGCGCGAACGGCCTGACATCGATCATGAATGGCCGGACAGCTTCGAGCCCTTCAAGACCGAGAGCATCGATCGCACGAACACGAAGCTCGTAATTTCCGTCCGGCAGATCCAGTCCTTCCAGCGCGGCGACATCGACCCGGCGATCGAGAACCACACTGGTCGCGGTCCGGTCACGGGCAACCTGCACCCGGTAGGCGCTGGCATCGTCGACAGATCCGAACCGGATCGTGGCCGGAAGCCGGTCGATGGTTGCCGACACGCCGGAAAGATCGGGTTCGACGAGCAGGGGACGGGGTTCGATCGGCGGCTCCCCGATGCGGGCGGTACTGCCGAAGGACGCGGGAATGATCACAGCCTCACCGGTTGCCGTGAAGGCGACGCCACCCTCGAGCACTTCGGTTCGGGCCGTATCGCCGCTTCCGTCCAGCGCCACCCGGAACACGGTGCCACGCACCGATGTCACGGCGGGCTTGGTCCATAGAATGAACCGGCCCGGATTGGGGGCGCTTGTAGGGAAGAACGTCGCCGTAGTGCCGGATTCGAGCTTGACCTCGATGTCGGAAATGGATCCGTCGCCAAGCGCCGACAGGCGCACGAAACTGAGACGACTGTCAGGCCCCAGATCCAGCGTCGAACCATCGCCGAGAATCACCGAAACGCGACCATCCTGCCCTGTGGACAGGATGACGTCGCCGGCATTGTCGATCTCGCCCGCATCGGCCTTTTCACTGGTCCCGTCGGCATAGGCCAGCAGAACCTCGCCGCTCGGCGCTTCGAGCCGCGCGCTCATGGGCCGCTCCCGCAGCCACTCGCGTGGAATGAGGAGGGTCGAGCCTATGGGCAGGTGACGCGGTCGCTGGATACCGTTTCGTTCCTGCACCTTGTCCCAGAGATCGGGATTGCGCAAATGCCGGTTGGAGACATTCCAGACACTGTCACCGGGCTGGACATTATAGACCCAGTCCTCCGCACGGCTTTCACCATGCGGGAGAAATGCCGACAGAAGGAGACCGAAAAGAAGCGGGGTACAGAAACTGGAACGGGTACGATTATTTTTC
>JAGREZ010000380.1:1093-9584 GCA_020446285.1 Geminicoccaceae bacterium | reverse complement strand
AAAATCGACGTGATGTAGGTAGTAAAATCCGGTTAAGATTATGTAAAAGGCATTAATGCCTTTTATTGGTACATGAAATAGATTATATTCCTTTCATGTTCATGACAGATTTGCACCTCTGCCGGGTGGGACGGTCCCCGCTACCAGACGAATTCGTGACGCATCCTGTGCAGATAGGTCTCACCCGGTCGCAGGATGATGCTCGGGAAGTTCGGATGATTGGGCGCGTCGGGAAAGCCCTCGGTCTCGAGGCAGATACCGGAACGCGGGGGGAATTTCCGCCCGTCGCTCGCCTCGATATCCATCTTGTAGCCGGTGTAGACCTGAACCGCCGGCTGGTCGGTGAAGAGCGTCATGCGGCAGTTTCCGTCGCCGGAGACGAGTTCGCCGACGCGCCGGAGCCCACGGGCCGGCTCGAGGACCAGCGCATTGTCGATACGTCCGCCCGGCACCTCATCCACCCGTCTGGCGTTGCGGAAATCGAACGGCGATCCGTCCACCGCGGCGATCTCGCCGGTGGGGATCTGCGCCTCGTCGGTCGGCAGCCAGGCATCGGCATCGATCTGCAGGCGATGTGCGTCGACGGTGCCGCCGCCGTCCAGGTTCCAGTAGGTATGGTGAACGAGATTGAGCGGCGTCGGCCGGTCGCATTGTCCGCTCATCTCGATCTCGAGCGCATTGTCGTCGGTGAGCGTGTAGCGGCAGGAGACCTCGAGATTTCCCGGATAGCCTTCTTCGCCGTCGGCGGAGCGCGTGGACAAGGTCACCGAACGTTCGTCATGGTTCTCGACGGTCCAGACGCGCCGCGTAAGCCCCTTGATGCCGCCATGCAGATGCGCGTTGCCGACCTCGTTGACCGGCAGTTCGTAATCCCGGCCGTCGAGGACGAAGCGGCCATTGGCGATGCGGTTCCCCACGCGGCCGCATGTGGCCCCCATGAAGGGCGAGCGGGCCGGATAGTCGTCAAAGCTGGAGAAGCCGAGGACGAGGTCGCGCGGCTTGCCCCCTGCCGGTGCCTGCAGGCATTGCAGCGTTGCCCCCCAGTCCATCACCTTCGCCACCATGCCGGCGGCGTTGGCGAGTTCGTGGAGATGGACGTCGCGACCCTCGAACCGGCCGAATTGAGTGACATTCGCCATGTGCGCTTCCTCTCCTGTTCGTGCCGGAAACGGTTCTCGCCGGGCCGGTCCCGCGCTTGCGGCAAATTTCTATGCCTTAACCGGACGTTAAGGACAAGCGGCGTATCGTACCTGCGAATGACGGCCGAAACGCGAACGAGACCGGATCGACAGAATGCTGGCGAGTGACGCCTTTTTGGATTTCATCTATGTGGGAACGCCGCGAGCAGGCTCGACCTGGCTGCGTACGGTCCTGCACGAGCACCCGGAGATCCGTCTACGCGATTTCCGCGCACTGCCGCCCGGTATCGACGCCGATCCCTGCATCGCCGGGCTCGACAGCGACGATGGCCTTGCGCGCTACCGATCGCTCTTCGACGGTGCGATGCCCTACACCGTGATCGGCGACATCGTTCCGGGCTGCATGCGCGACCCCTTCAATGCCGGCAGGCTCGCCCGCCGTTTCCCGACGGCGAAAGTACTGGCGTTCCTGCGCAATCCTGTGGATCTCGTGCAGTCGCTTCATCAGGACGAGGTGCGGCGTGGCGCCTGCCGCACCGATCTCGCGAGCCGGCTCGCCGAACGGCCGGACTGGCTGCAACTCGGTCTCTACCATCGCCAGCTGCAACCCTATTTCGACGCATTCGCGGCCGAGCAGATCTGCGTCGTCGTCTATGAACGATTCTTCGACGACGAGGCCATCCATCTGCCGCAGCTCATGCAGTTTCTCGATGTCGACGAGCGCTTCCGTCCCTCCGTCATGGGCTACCGTGTCATCGAGCGACAGCGCGGCTCGGTCGGATTGAAACGCCGTCTGTCGGATCTCATCGCACCGTCGCAAAGCGGCGATTCAGGTCATCTCGAGATCAGCTACAAATCCTGGCCGGCATCACATGGCGAGACTGTCGATGCCGCAACGCGCGACCGCCTCACGGCATTGTTCGATGCTGATATCGGCCGGCTGGAGCGCGACCTCGGCCTCGACCTTTCGTCCTGGCGTACACGGGCCGGTCCGCCGGAGCAGGTCGCCGACAATGTCATTCACCTGCCCGAGGCCCGCGCCGCCCTGCAGCGCATGCGCATGCGCGCCTCCGCGGACGCCTGACCTGCTGCATCGCGCCGGGCGGCGGTGCCGGATCGCGGTTCCCTTCAGCCATGTGCGGGGCGATGGTCGCCATACGGGTGTGCTTCGCCGCTTTCGCCGGCAGGCGCAAAGCGGGTCCGGTGCGATTGACATTCACCTGTTCAGCCCCTTAGCTCCACGGGACTTTGGTGGAGAACGTCGGATGAGCGGGCCGTCGAGCCGGGAAGTCGCGACCTACAGCGACAAGTATTTCGTCAAGACCAGGGCCATCGTCGAACGGTTCGGCGATGTGCGTGTGACCTACGCGGTCTTCATGCGGCGTCCCGTGCTTTGCACGCCGATGCTCGCGATCGGATGGCTCAGGGACATTGCCCGCGAGCGCGGCGTCGAGTTCGACATCCGCCTGCTGCATGAAGAGGGCGGCTGGGTCGGCGCCGGCGAGCCGATGATGTATATTGAGGGACCGTTTCGCGAACTGAGCGACCTCGAGACGATCTTTCTGCAGAAGCTGGGCCCGCCCTGTGTGGCCGCCTTCAATGCCTACACCATGTGCACGGATCTCCCCTATGTGGGATTCCTCGCCATGGACGCCCGTCACTGTGCCGGCGCCGAGATGGCGGAGATGATGGCCTATGCCGCCAGCATCGGTTCGGCGCGGGCACGCCGCGAACGCTCCGCGAAGGGTTTCATCGGCAATGCCAACGATGCCACCGCCCACTTCTTCGGTCAGGAGAAGGGGCTCGGAACCATGCCGCATGCGCTGATCGGTTATGCCGGCAGCACGCTCAGCGCGGCGGAAATGTTCCACGAAGCCTTTCCCGATGACAATCTCTATGTCCTTGTCGACTATTTCGGTCAGGAAGTGTCGGATTCGCTCGAGGTCTGCCGGCGTTTCCCGGAAATTGCAGCCGAGGGCCGTCTCGGTGTTCGCCTCGACACCCATGGCGGGCGATTCATGGAGGAACTGGACACCGCCCAGTCCTACGCCGTGCTCGAACGCCATGCGCCGGATGCGATCCGGACCTATCGCACCGAGGAGGAATTGCGCTGGCTCACCGGCACGGGGGTGACCGCCGCCGCCATCTTCCACATGCGCGAGCGGCTCGACGATGCCGGTTTCGACAAGGTCAGGATCATCGCGAGCTCCGGTTTCAGTCCGTCCAAGTGCAAGCTCATGGCAAGCGTACGCGCGCCGGTGGATATCATCGGCACCGGCAGCTATCTGCCCGAACGCTGGAGCGAAACCTACGCAACCGCCGACATCATCGACTATGGCGGAATCCCCCGCGTCAAGGTCGGCCGCGAGTTCCTCTTCCCGGCCAATTGACGTTGCCCCGTTGGTCCGAACACCCCCTCTATCAGGGTGCTGAAAAAGGCGTGATGGCCGCGATGCGCATTTTTTGCCACTGCGTGCGTCGATGATCTCACCTGGTATCACGTTCTCGATGAAAGAAACGAAGTTCCCGATCGTCGTGAATGGCGAGCAGATCCGCGAGCGGGCCTCTCCGGTCGGCAATACCTACAGCGATGTTTCTCTTGTCCGAGGCGTCGAGGCGTCAAGCACAAACAGTATGGCATTCTCAGCCTTCAACACGACCCGACCACCGGTATTCATGACGCCATCACCGCCGGGCCATTCGGGCAAGGGTACCTTGAGAACCGGGAGTTGGTCTGGTCGAGGGACCGCCACCCGCCCCCGATCCGGTCCGCTGGCGAAACCGGTTCCTCTCGTGTGTCTGCCCCCGCAAAGCCAGACGAGACGACACCCCGAAGCGGTAGAAGCCAGACCAACAAGCCCGAAGGCCATGAGCAACCCGATAGCACATCTTCAGGCGGCCTGAACCTCACAATCCATCAGGACACACCGAAGGGCAGCGATCCGCGCGGCTCGATCACCTTCGCCGAGGTCAGGACGCTCATTCGGCTGTTCGAGAAGGCCGATCTTTTGACCGTGCTGCACGAGGGCTAACACCTGTTCCTCGAGATGATGCGAACAGGAGCCTGTCGTCCGGCGGTGCATCGCCGCTTCGGCACATGGGCTTGACAAGCGCGGTGGCGCAATTCGACAACTGCAACAGAACGCCTCGCCCCTTGCGGATTCGGATACAGACATGCGCCGGTTCATTTTCACGATGCTGTTGCTCGGGCTGACCTTGCCGAATCTGCGGACCGGTCCGGCGCGCGCGGATCAACCCTTCATCGTGGCGGCGGCATCGAGCCTTCATCACGCACTCGAGGAACTCGCGGATGCGTTTTCCGCCTCGGGCCACACACGGCCCCGACTGGTTTTCGGGTCGTCGGGAAACATCAGCGAGCAGATTGCGCGCGATGCGCCTTTCGAGCTCTTCCTGGCCGCCGATGAACTCCATGTCCTGACACTCTTCGAACAGGATGTCGTCGACGGGCCGGGTAAAATCTACGCATTCGGGCGACTGGCACTCTTCGCCGCCATGGGCTCGCCCGTGGAGGTCGATGCGAATCTGGACGGTCTTGCGGGAGCGCTCGAAAGCGGTGCGCTGAACAAGCTTGCCATAGCCAACCCCGAAATCGCCCCCTATGGCGCCGCCGCCATGCAGGCGCTCAGCGAACGCGGCATCCTCGAAAAGGCCGAAAGGGCCCTGGTATTCGGAGAAAACGTTGCCCAGGCATCGCAGTTCGCCATCAGTGGTGCAGCCGATGCCGGCCTGATTGCTCTCAGTATCGCCATGAGCTTGGGCATGGAAGCCAGGGGAACGTGGGTGGCGGTCGATCCGTCCTTGAGTCCCCCCCTTCACCAGCGCATGGTGCTCACGAGGAAAGCGGGTGACGAGGCCCGCGATTTCTTCGCCTTCATTCTCGGCGACGAGGCCCGCGCAATTCTGGAACATCACGGTTTCGGCCTGCCCGACCCATCGGGAAGCGACTGACCGGAAGGCACTCATGGACTGGCAGGCCCTGCGCCTTTCGCTTGAACTGGCATTCGTGACAACCCTGTTGCTCATGCCCGTTTCACTCGTCTGTGGACGAACGCTCGCTTTCGGGAGATTTCGGGGGCGAAGGCTGGTCGAAGCGCTTGTCCTGTTACCGCTGGTCATGCCGCCGACGGTCCTGGGCTTCTATCTTCTTGCCGGTTTCGCGCCATCGAGTTCGCTCGGCAGCCTCTGGCAGGCGATGTTCGGCGGCACGCTCGCCTTCAGCTTCCCGGGCCTGGTTCTCGCATCCCTGATCGTCAATCTGCCATTTGCCATACAGCCGGCGCAGCGTGCGTTCGAAGCCATTCCGCGCGACGTGCGCGAGGCGGCCCGCTGCTGCGGCATGTCGGCCATGCGAGCGCTCGTTCGCGTGGAATGGCCGCTTGCCTGGCCCGGGATTATGACCGGACTCGTCATGAGCTTCGCTCATACTCTGGGCGAATTCGGTGTCGTCCTGATGGTCGGCGGGAACATTCCCGGCGAGACCCGGACGATGGCAATCGCGATCTACGACCGCACCCAGGCAATGAATCACGAGGCCGCCGCCGTCATGGCCACCATGCTCATGGCCATCTCGATCCTGACGATCGTGACGGCATTGCTGTTTTCAAACCGTATCGGCCGGCCTCATGGCTGAGGAAACGGCTTGGGTGCGCCTTTTCCAGGCGGGGCCGATCCCGCTCGATCTGTCGCTGGAGCTCGCTTCAGGACAGGTACACGCGCTGGTTGGTCCTTCGGGGAGCGGCAAGACGACGATATTGCGGTCGATCGCCGGGCTTCATCGTCCCGACAGCGGCCGGATCGAGGTCGGTGGCGACGTCTGGTTCGACAGCGAGCGCTCCCTTCACCGCCCGCCCGAAACACGTTCCATCGGCCTCGTGTTCCAGTCCTTTGCCTTGTTCCCGCACATGACGGCATCGCGCAATATCGAAGCCGCGCTCGGGCATTTGCCGCGAAACCAGCGCAGGGCGCGCGCGAACGAATATCTCGAACGGGTTCATCTGGGCGGTCTCGGCAACCGCCGTCCTGCCCAGCTTTCCGGCGGCCAGCAACAACGCGTCGCCGTTGCGCGGGCGCTCGCCCGAAATCCGCGAATACTGCTTCTCGACGAGCCGTTCAGCGCGGTCGATCAGGTCACCCGACAAAGGCTCTATCGCGAACTCGCGGATCTCCGGCAAACGCTGGCCATGCCCGTCCTGTTCGTCACCCACGACCTGCGCGAGGCGATGATGCTCGCCGACCGCATGACGGTCATCCATCGCGGACGATCCCTGCAGACGGGGCCACCGATGGAACTCGTCAGACGCCCCGCCGATGTCACCGTTGCCCGTCTGCTCGGCCATCGCAACATCTTCCATGGTGTGGCGGCACGCGATCCGGCGACGGATGCACCGCGTATTGCATGGAACGGCCTGTTGCTGGAAATCGCTCCCGGCAACAATGATGGCCGAACGCGCCTCGCTGAACCCGGCAGGCCCATCAGCTGGCTCGTGCCGCAAAGCAGCGTGCTGCTCCATCGCCGCGACCGCCCGTCGCTCGGAGAGAGGGAAAATCCGGTGAACGGCAGGATCGAAGGTCTGACCATGCTCGGCGACGAAGCCCATATCACGCTGGATGTCGGCGCCGCTCAGCCGATCGCGTTCATGATCGGAGCCCACGCGGCACGGCGGAACGATCTTCGCACGGGAGCAGATGCGCGGGTCTCCCTGCTGGCCGACAGCCTGCACATCATGGAAGCGGCTTCAAGCTGAGCGTGCCGGCTGCCCGAACTGGATGGGGCCGTGCGCGTGGCCGTGAATGAACTGGTCGACATAGGCGTTACCGCTGTTCTCGATATCGGCGACAGGGCCTTCCCAGATGATGCGGCCATCGTAGAGCATCGCGACCCGATCGGCGATCTTGCGCACGCTTGCCATGTCATGGGTGATGGAAAGTGCCGTCGCCCCGAGTTCCTTCACACAGTCCCGGATGAGATCGTTGATCACATCCGCCATGATGGGGTCCAGACCGGTGGTCGGCTCGTCGAAGAAGATGATCTCGGGTTCGGCCGCGATCGCCCGCGCCAGACCGACACGCTTCTGCATGCCGCCGGAGAGTTCCGCCGGAAAGAGATTGGCCGTCTCCGCGGGAAGGCCGACGCGGGCGAGCGTTTCGACGGCTTTCTCGCGGGCGTCCCTGCGTTCGATCCTGCCGGTTGCGAGCAGGCCGAATGTCACATTTTCCCAGACGGGAATGCTGTCGAAGAGCGCAGCGCCCTGGAAGAGCATGCCAAACTTGCGGCGAAGCTGTTCGACCGTCAGGCGTGAGGCGCCGACCATTTCCTCACCGTCGATCCTGATGGAGCCGGCATCGGGTTCCATCAGTCCGAGCACGCATTTGAGAAGGACCGATTTACCCGTTCCCGATCCCCCGATCACCACGACCGACTGTCCCTCCGGCACGTCGAGATCAAGCGAGCGCAGAACCTTCTTGCTGCCGAAGGATTTTGACAGTCCGCTAATTTCGATCTTGGCACGGCTCATCGGATTGCTACGCTCATCGGCTAAAGAAGATCTCGGTAACGATATAGTTGGCAGTGAGTATCAGTATCGAAGCCGACACGACCGCCCGTGTCGTCGCCGTACCCACGCCCTGGGCACCCCGGCCCGAATTGTAGCCCTGATAGCAGCCCATGAGTGCTACAAGGAAACCGAACACGGCCGCCTTGACGAGACCGGAGATGACATCCTCGGCCTGAAGGAACTCGAAGGTCCTGTTGATATATTCCACAGGGCCGAAGCCGAGCTTGAACACACCGACCAGATATCCGCCCATGACCCCGATCACATCGGCGATCAGCACCAGAAGCGGCAACATCAGCATGCCGGCGAGAAGGCGCGGAAAGATGAGATATTTCATCGGGTCGGTCGAAAGCGTCGACAATGCGTCGATCTGTTCGGTCACGCGCATCGTACCGAGTTCGGCGGCCATGGAGGCGCCGACGCGCCCCGCCACCATCAGACCCGCCAGCACAGGCCCCAGTTCGCGGGTCATCGAGAGAACCACGATCGTGGCGATCGCGCTTTCCGCCTCGAACCGCGAGAATCCGGTATAGCTCTGCAGTGCGAGCACCATGCCGGTGAATATTGCCGTCAGGCCGACGACCGGCAGTGAATAGTATCCGATATCCACCATCTGACGCCAGATCTGATGGAGATAGTACGGCCCCGCCAGTCCGCGAGCGACGGCACGGAAGGCGAAAAGAACGATTTCGCCAACAGTCTCACAGGCACCGAGCACGCCGTGACCGACGATACGAAAGGGATTGATCATCGATATCCTTTGCCGGCCCCGCCGCT
>JAGREZ010000380.1:0-1020 GCA_020446285.1 Geminicoccaceae bacterium | reverse complement strand
GACCGTCAAAATCCCGAAATTGCAACGGCGTGCGGAAGAAATTCTGCATCAACCGAAAAGCGCTTTCGTCTAGCAGAAGCTTCGCCGTCGCTCAATAGTCCTCGATCTGGTATTCATTCGCCTCCAGATTTCTGAACCGGCCGAACTGCGGATCGAACTGCACGGTGACGGGCCCGATCGGGCCGTTTCGCTGCTTGGCGACAATGATGTCGGCGCGATTGTGCGCGCGTTCACAGGATTCGATCCAGCTCGCATAACGTTTCTGGAAATCCTCGGGCTTTTCATTGTCACGCATCTGCGGTTCGGAGCGCGAGAGGTAATATTCCTCACGGAAGACGAACATGACGACATCGGCGTCCTGTTCGATCGAGCCCGACTCACGCAGATCCGAGAGCATGGGCCGCTTGTCCTCGCGGCTTTCGACCGCACGACTGAGCTGCGAAAGCGCCAGAACCGGAATGTTGAGCTCCTTGGCGATTGCCTTGAGCCCCTGGGTGATCTCCGAGATTTCCTGAACGCGGTTGCCCTGGCTGTACTGGCCGCTTCCACGCAGGAGCTGCAGATAGTCGACCACCAGAAAGGAAAGGCCGTGCGTGCGCATCAGCCGCCGCGCCCGCGAGCGCAGGGCACCGATGGTGAGCGCCGGCGTATCGTCGATGAAGATCGGCCGCGCCGCAAGCGCCTGGCTCGCATCGACCACCCGCGGCCAGTCCTCCTCGCGCAGTTCGCCCCGGCGAAGGTCGTCCGAGCCGATCTCGGCCTCGGCCGAAAGAAGACGCATGCCGATCTGCTCGGCGGACATTTCCAGCGAGAAGACGCCGACCGTGTGGTTCTCGTGCTTGAGGCGGGCACGCTCGAGTTCTCCCGCCTTGTATTTCGCCGCATTGGCGGCAATCGTGATCGCCAGCGCCGTCTTGCCCATGCTCGGACGGCCGGCGAGGATGAGAAGGTCGGATGGCTGCAGGCCGGCCAGCTTGTCATCGAGTCCGGTCAGTCCGGATGGCACCCCGGTGATCTTGC
>JAGREZ010000045.1 GCA_020446285.1 Geminicoccaceae bacterium | reverse complement strand
AGGAGCGCAAGGATCGCGTCGACGATGCGATGAATGCGACCCGCGCGGCCGTTGAAGAGGGCATCGTTCCCGGCGGCGGCACCGCCCTTCTGCGTGC
The DNA here is from genome assembly GCA_020446285.1 of Geminicoccaceae bacterium. Lineage (GTDB taxonomy): Bacteria > Pseudomonadota > Alphaproteobacteria > Geminicoccales > Geminicoccaceae > JAGREO01. The sequence goes on along the minus strand of JAGREZ010000045.1, from coordinate 33,156 downwards.
GCTCAAGTCGCTTGAGGGTGTGAAGCCCGTCAATGACGACCAGCGTTTCGGCGTCGACATCGTCAAGAAGGCGATCCAGGAGCCTGCCAAGCAGATCGTCAACAATGCCGGTGCCGATGGCTCGGTCATCGTCGGCAAGCTGCTTGAGAGCAACGAAGCGAATTATGGCTACGACGCGCAGAACGGCGAGTTCGGCGATCTCGTTGCCAAGGGCATCATCGATCCGACCAAGGTCGTTCGCTGCGCCCTTCAGGATGCCGCTTCGGTTGCAGCACTGCTGATCACCACCGAGGCCATGGTCGCCGAGAAGCCGGAGAAGAAGGCGCCGGCCGGTGCCCCTGATATGGGTGGCATGGGCGGCATGGGTGGCATGGATTTCTGATCCATCGCTCTCATTCGCTACATGGAAAGGGCCGCACGCCGTTGCGGCCCTTTTCTCTTTTCCCGCCGCCGGACCGCGACGGCGGATGCCGGTGCGTCCTTTTCAAAGGAACGCAGCTTGAGCACCGTTCGCGGTGGCGGTATCAGATAGGAACCCGCGAGCGTCACCGGTTCGCCACCGAGACCGAGCTTGAACCGGGCCACTCCTGCGGCCTTTTCCGTGTCAATGCCGCCAAGGTCCAGACTTGCCGTTCCCGCATCCTTCAATCGCATGATCGCCTCCCACAGCAGTCTGTGATGACAGCGAAGCTCGCGCCCGCGATCACTCGTACATCCGGCATAGTATGTGGCGGAGCGGCCATGCCGGTCGACAATGATCCCGGCAACGGGCCTGCCCGCCTCCTCTGCCACCAGCACGAGACGCTGCCCCGGAGCCTGCGCCACACCGAGCGCCCTGATGAAATGCGGCGATGGTCCACGATAGCCGACCTTCCTTCGGTGCGCCTCGTTGGCCTCGACAAGCCAGTCCAGTGCGTAGCCGCCACGCACCTCGCGAATGGCAAGTGACACCTCTTCCGCCCTGCAGAGCATGTTACGCCACTTGCCGTCGAGACCGCTGCGCAGGACCGAAGGACTTTGCCGCAGATCCAGCTGGATGGTCGAATAGCCCGTGTAGATCCGATGAAATCCGGAACGAACCGCCAGCGCGTCGGTATCGTCGGGCGTCCAGACGGTGAGCGTGCGCGGCAAGGTCGAGCGGATGGCGGACAGGATCGCAGTCTCCTCGCCCGCGGCCGGAGGCCGGAGCCAGACGGGGCCCCGCATCATGAGAGCAATGCCGAGTCCGGCCGGATAGCGGCGGTGGAGGATCTGCGCACATGCCGCCGGCTCGCCGTCGCTCAACGCCACGACCCGAACCGCCCGCTGCCGCTCGCCGGCGGCTGCATCGCCATAGGCCCAGGCCTGCTGAAGCGCCGATTGTTGCGAAAGTTGCAGCAGGTCACGCCAGTTCTCCCGGCTTTCGACCTCGAACAGGGCTGTCGCCGGCATTCATTTTTCCTGTGAATAGTTGAATTAATACGATATTTATCAACCATTAGGAAATTTGGAGATAGTTGGCAATGAAGCCGTGCCATTCGGTGAAAGGATCCGTCGCGGCCACGCCGCGGCCAACGGGCCGGGCCTGGATCCTCGTCATGATCTTTCTCGGCCTGCCATTCATTGCCGTGCTTGCGCTGGCCGATGCCGCACTCTGGCTGTTCTTCAAGCATGTTCTCGCCAGTTGCTACGGCATATTCTGCCTGATCTGAACCGGCTGCCACCGGAGTGCCGGCCCCGGTTGGTTAGCGACACATCTGTCATATGGTGCCACGCCGGAGATCTTCACGATACTCCGCCCCCGCTCCGCTTCTAGGATCAGGTCATCACAGACGTCATCGATCCTCAAGTCAGCGAGCGGCATTCATGTTGTCACCCTTCTCCTTTCAGGCGCATCCGTCATGAGTGCGCCGTCGATCATCGTCTCCGGCTTCGGCACCGGCGCCGGCAAGACCGCCATGACGCTCGGCCTCATCCGCGCGCTCGGCCGACGCGGCATCCGCGCCTCCGCGCTGAGGGTCGGCATGGACCCGCTCGACCCGGAACTGCACAGGCGTGCCAGCGGCCGCGAGAGTCCGTGTATCGACAGCTGGGGCATGCGCCTCGAAACACTGAGCGGACTGGTCGATCGCGCCGGCATGAACACCGACATCACGCTCATCGACGGTGCCGGCGGACTGTTCGACCATGATGTCGCCGGCATGGGCTCGACCGCGGATATCGCAGCACTGTTCAACATCCCCGTCCTTCTCGTCATCGACGCCGCCCGCTGTGGCAACTCGCTCGTTGCCATGCTCGAAGGCTTTTGCCGGCACCGCGTCGATGTCGAGATTGTCGGCTTTCTCTTTCACGGACTCGAGCGAAGCGACGGTCACACGGAGATGGCCCGCCTGCTCGACGACCGGCTTTCGACGCCGGTTCTCGGCTGGATCGAGCAAGCCATGGACCGCAAGAGCCGGCTGCGCGGATTCGGCCCGCTCACCTCCGCCAACCGGATCATGCTCGATCATTTGATCGAGACACTCGGTGACATCGTCTCCGCCAATATCGACCTCGACCGGCTGATGCGCCTCGCGCGTTCGCCCAATCTCGCCACCCTCGGTTCATCGCCGCGGCCCATGGCACCGATCGGCCAGCGCATCGCCGTCGCCAGAGACGAAGCGACAGGCCATGTCCTGCCGGCGATCATCCGGGGCTGGCAATCGATGGGCGCCGAAATCGTCCCCTTCTCGCCGCTCGCCGATGAAGCGCCCGATCCCCATGCCGACGCAGTCTATCTGCCGGACGGGCCGTTCGACCTCTTCGTTCCGCGCATGGCCACCAACCGTATCCTCGTTCGCGGTCTCCATGCCGCCGCCCATCGCGACGCCTTCATCTATGGCGAAGGCGGTGGCTACATCATGCTAGCCGAGCATGTCATCGACGCACAGGGCCGCAACCATGCCATGGCCGGCCTGTTGCCGGTGACCATGAATGTGAGACCGCCGATGCAGGTTCCGGCACGGATCGAGGCGGAACTGTGCGGAACGAACGGTCTTGGACGAAGCGGCAGCCGATTTCGCGGCTGTATCGGCAATAGTGGTCAGGAGATCGAGCATCGGGGTGACAGGCTGTTCCGTTCCACGGTGGCGGGCAGCCACACGAGTGAACTGCTCGGCTCCATGCTCGGCACTGTCGCAGGTTCGATGATGCGCATTCTCGACCGCCAGATGCATCTCGGTCTCGTGCGCAAGGCAAGCTGACCACTGCGATTCGCTTAGTTGCCGGCTTCGCAGGTCAGCCCACGCGGGTGAAAACCGGCTTGCCAGCGAAATGTGCCTCGAGATTGTCGACGACCAGCTGTGCCATCGCATCGCGCGTCTCCACGGTGGCACTGGCCATGTGCGGTTGCAGCACGACATTGCGCATCTGTCTCAGTGCTTCCGGCACGCGCGGCTCGTCGGCGAACACGTCGATTCCGGCACCGGCGATCGCCTTCCCTTCGAGCGCGGCGATCAGGGCGGGTTCGTCGACGACCGAACCGCGCGCGATGTTGATGAGCCAGCCCTGGGGGCCGAGCGCGTCAAGCACCCGCGCATCGACCAGATTGTGCGTGGCCGGACCGCCTGGGCAGCAGAGGGCGAGCACGTCGCTTTGCCGGGCGAGTTCGACGAGATCGGCGACATACGGGTAGTTCACCGGCTTCTCGGTCCGGTTGTGATAACTTACTTTCATGCCGATCGTTTCCGCGCGCCGGGCGAGTTCCATGCCGATCCTGCCGAGGCCGAGAATGCCGAGGCGCTTGCCGCGCGGCGTGCGACCGAGCGTGAACGGCCCGCCTTCGGGCCAGCGTCCCTCGCGCACATAGCGGTCGGCTTCGATCATCCCGCGCAGGGTCATGAAGATGAGTGCGAGGCCCATGTCGGCCACTTCCTCGCTCAATATGTCCGGCGTGTTGGTGACGATGACCGAGCGCTCGCGTGCCGCCGGAAGGTCAATCGCATCGACTCCGACACCGAAGCAGGAAATGATCTCCAGATTCGGCATCATGTCCATCTGTACAGCACTGACGCCCTTCTCGCCGATGGACACCGCCCCCCGGACACGCCCGCCCACCTCGGCAAGGAATGATTCGCCGTCCTCATGCCTGTAATGGTGGTGGCAGACATAGGTTTCCTCGAGCGCGGCCATGGCATCAGGCCGGATCGGTGCGACGATCAGGATTTCCGTTTTCGGCATTCTGGCTTCCTCCCCGGCGAAACGCGGTCGCTCAGACCTTGAACTGCTCGTCGACCGGCACCTTCATGGCATTGACGAGCGCGTTGCCATTGACCGCGAGGCCGACAACCTCGAGAAATTCGTTGTACTGCGCCTCGCTGAGCCCGCGTGAGCGGGCGGCGGCGGTGTGCGAATGGATGCAGTATTCACAATTGTTGGCAATCGACACGGCGACGTAGATCAGCTCCTTGGTCAGCGGATCGAGCTCGCCCTTGCCCATGACCGCTTTCATCCGTTCCCAGAAGGTGCGCAAGGCGGACGGATTGTTGGCCATCGCCTTCCAGAAATTGTTGACGTCCTCGACCCCGCGCGACGCCTTGATCTCGTCATAGACAGCCTTCGCCTCCGCCGGGGCATCCTCGTAGTCGAGCAGTTTCACCGTTGCCATGTCATGCCCCCTCCGGCTTGTAGGCGATGGCCTCGACCTCGACCTTGGCGGTGATCATGAGCCGGCTCTCGACGCAGGAGCGCGCCGGCAGAGGCTCGTTGAAATAGCTCACATAGACCTTGTTGAAGCGGACGAAATTGCGTGCATCGTCGAGCCAGCAGGTACACTTGACGACATCGTCCATGCTGCAGCCCATCTCTTCGAGCGCCCGCTTGATGTTCTCCATCACCTGGCGCGTCTCGACCTCGATGGAGCCGGTGACGAGATTGCCATCCGGGTCGAACGGCACCTGTCCCGAGACATAGACATAGTCGCCGGCGCGGATTGCCCGCGAATAGGGCATCCCGGCCGGGGCATCGATGGCGGCTTGACGTGGCATGAATCTTCCTCCCTCTGATGGTCGCTGCTCTTGCTACTTGGGAACCGGTGATCTTGCCAAGCCCCGACACGCTGGAAACGGACATTCGCGCGGCCGGATTTCTGCCGCTCGGGCATTTCGTGGCATGTCCCGGAGGTGAAACCGGCGAACGTCGCATGTTGCTCGTCGGCAGTGCGGGCGAGGCCTTTGCCCGTCGCTTCAAGGAGAGCCCAGAGCGCACGGATCGGCTCGGGCACCCGCTTGACCGCTGGACGCGACGGGTGCTCGGCAACATTGCGGTGGCGCATGGCTCGCGCGTCATCTTTCCCTTCGACGGCCCGCCATGGCACCCCTTCCAGCAATGGGCGCGGCTGGCCGATCCGCACTTTCACCCCTCGCCCACGGGCCTTCTCGTTCATCCGATATACGGTCTTTGGATCGGCCTGCGCGGCGCATTTTTTCTCGATACCGCCCCGGAGAATGCGGTCGATGTCCCAATACAAAGCGAATCGCCGTGCATGAGCTGCATCGACCAGCCCTGCCTCACCGCCTGTCCCGTAGACGCATTCGACCCTGTTCATGGCTATGACGCCACCACCTGCAGATCACATCTCGCGAGCGATGACACCCGGACCTGTGTTGAAGACGGCTGCCTCGCCCGCCACGCCTGTCCGCATGGCCACGCATTCCGTCCACCGCCATCCATGGCGCGACTGCACATGCGTGCCTTCGCCAGACTCCCGCAACAGGAAGACGACGGCGAAAACTGACCGCACCGTCAGATTTTGCTATAGCCATGAGCATGGCTCACAAAACAATCGGGAGGCGCGTCGTTGAACGAGAATCGGGCCATCTCGCTGAATGACAAATACGAGCTTGAAGAGGGGCGGGTCTTTCTCACCGGCACTCAGGCGCTCGTGCGGTTGTCGCTCGCACAGGTCGCGCGCGACCGGAGCACGGGTCTGGACACGGCGGGCTTCATAACCGGCTATCGCGGCTCGCCTCTCGGCGCCTACGACCAGCAGCTTGCGCTGGCAAAACCGCTGCTGGAGCAGGCGGGCATCGTCCATCGCCCTGCCGTGAACGAGGATCTCGCCGCCACCGCCTGTCAGGGCACGCAGCAGGCGGGGCTCGTGCGCGAGGGCAGGCATGACGGTGTGTTCGCCATCTGGTACGGCAAGGGACCGGGCGTCGACCGTTCGGGCGATGCCTTCCGCCATGGCAACCTGTTCGGCACCTCGCGGCATGGCGGCGTGCTGCTGATCCTCGGCGATGACCATATCTGCGAAAGTTCGACCACCGCGCATCAGAGCGAATATGCGATGGTCGATGCGCTCATACCCGTACTCAATCCCGCGGGCGTGCAGGAAATCCTCGAATACGGCCTGCTCGGCATCGCCCTCTCCCGCTTTTCCGGCGCCTGGGTCTCGCTCAAATGCATCCACGACACGGTGGAGGCGACAGCCAGCATCGAGGTCGGGCCATCGATGCCCGCCATTGTCCTGCCGGACGAAAGCGAGCTTGCCAACGAGCCGCGCAATATTGACCTCGACACACGCAAGCCGCTGCCGACAGTGGCCATCGGTCTCGAACGGCGGCTGAAGACGGTGAAGATGGAAGCCGCCCGCGCCTTTGCCCGAGCCAACCGTATCGACCGCGTGACCATGGGCAACAGCGATGCCCGTATTGGCGTGGTGAGTTGCGGCAAATCCTATCTCGATCTCCTCGCCGCCCTCGATCTCCTCGGCATCGACGACGTAAGGGCAAGGGCGCTCGGGCTTCGCGTCTACAAGGTCGGCATGGTCTTCCCGCTCGAACCGCAGATGCTCGAAGAAGCGCTGCGCGGACTCGACAAGGTGATCGTCGTCGAGGAAAAGCGCGGGCTGGTCGAAAGCCAGGCCAAGGAACTGCTTTATTCGAGCGACGTCCGGCCGGTCATCATCGGTAAGCAGGACGAACTTGGAGCACCGCTCTTTCCGTCCCACGGCGCGCTCGATACCAACATGATCGCCCTCGAACTCGGCCGCCGCCTGCTCGCAATCAACGACGAGGACTCCGAACTGCGCTCGCGCTGCACACGGATCGAGACGTTGATGCGCGCCCATGAGGGTTTCACGCCGGCCATGGTGCGCATGCCCTGGTTCTGCCCCGGCTGCCCGCACAACACCTCCACCCGGTTGCCCGAAGGCAGTCAGGCGATGGCCGGAATCGGCTGTCATACCATGACGATCTGGATGGACCGCGAGACATTCGGCTTCACCCAGATGGGCGGCGAAGGCGCCTCCTGGACCGGCGAGGCGCCGTTCAGCAAGACACCGCACCTTTTCCAGAACATGGGCGACGGCACCTATTTCCACTCGGGCTCGCTCGCCATCCGTGCCGCCGTCGCCAGCGGCGCCAATATCACCTACAAGCTGCTCTACAACGATGCCGTCGCCATGACCGGCGGGCAAAAGATGGAGACGGGCAATCTCACCGTACCCCGGATCTGCCGGCTGATCGAGGCCGAGGGGGTCGAGGAGATCGTCGTCGTCACCGACGAGCCGGACAAGTACCCCACCGATTCGGGCTTCCGCATCCATCATCGCGACGAACTCATGCAGGTGCAGGAGCGCCTTCGCGGGGTCGAGGGGGTCACCGTCCTCATCTATGACCAGACCTGCGCCGCCGAGAAACGCCGGCGGCGCAAGCGCGGACGCATGGTCGATCCCGACCGCCGCGCCTTCATCAACGAACTGGTCTGCGAGGGCTGCGGCGATTGTGGCGTGCAGTCGAACTGCGTCGCCATTCAGCCGCTTGAAACGGAATTCGGCCGCAAGCGGCGCATCGACCAGTCCGCCTGCAACAAGGATTTCTCCTGCATACGCGGCTTCTGCCCGTCATTCGTCACCGTGCATGGCGGAAGGCTGCGCAAGCCCGGACGACTGCCCGCCGACGGAATGGGCGAACTGCCGGAGCCCGTCATCCCCGCACTCGACAGGACGATGGGCATTCTCGTCGTCGGCATTGGCGGTACCGGTGTCGTGACCATCGCAGCACTGATCGGCATGGCCGCGCATATCGAGAACAAGGGCGTGCTCGGTCTGGACATGATCGGCCTCGCGCAGAAGGGCGGTGCCGTCGTCTCGCATCTCAAGCTCGCACCGACGCCGGGGCAGGTCGGAACCGCGCGCATCGCCCATGGCGGTGCCGATCTCGTCATCGCCGCCGATCTGGTCGTCGCCGCCGGTCCCGCCGTCATTCCGCTGATGCAGAAAGACCGCACCCGCGTGGCGCTGAACCGCCAGGAAACGACGACCGGGCTCTTTACCATGAACCCCGATCTCGAACTCCCGATCGATCGACTCGATGCCGATATCCGCGCGGCCGCCGGCACCGATGCGGTCACATCCATCGACGCCACATTGCTTGCCGAACGGTTTCTCGGTGATGCCATCGGCGCAAACTGCCTCCTTCTCGGCCATGCCTGGCAGAGTGGCTGCCTGCCCCTCTCCCGTGCCGCCATCCGCGAGGCGATCGAACTCAACGGCGTTGCCGTGGAGATGAACCTCGAGGCGTTCGAATGGGGGCGCCGGGCGGCGCACGATCCAGCCGCCGTCGAGGCAGCCGCCGGGTTGCAAACGGTGCACGACGACCCCTCGCTGGATGCCTTCATCGAACGCCGCGCGGCGTTTCTCCGCGATTATCAGGACAGGGACTATGCCGAACGCTATCGAACGCGTATCGCAAGGCTGAAGGGGGCGGAAACACACCTCGGCAATGTCGCCATGCCGGTCACGAAGACCGCCGCCCGCTATCTCTTCAAGCTCATGGCGATCAAGGATGAATTCGAGGTCGCCCGGCTCTTCACCAACGGCAGTTTCCAGCGGCAGCTCGAGCGGGAATTCGAAAGCCACGGGCATATCGAGCTGTATCTCGCCCCGCCATTTCTCGCCGCACGCCATCCTGCGACCGGCGAACCGGTCAAGCGCCGCTACGGACCGTGGATGTTCCGCCTGCTGAAGATCCTGGCCGGTCTCCGCCGCTGGCGCGGCAGCCGTTTCGATGTTTTCTCACGCACGGCAGAACGCCACCTGGACCGGGAAATCCTCGCGCAACATGAACAACTCGTCGACCGCATCACCGGCGAACTCACTGTCGACAACAGCAGCGCCGCGCGGGAACTCCTGGCCTTCCCCGAAATGATCCGGGGCTACGGCCATATCCGCCAACGCCACATCGAACGCGCCGAAAAACAACGACGCACTCTCCTCACCCGATACGAAAAGGCCAACAAAAGCCTCGACGAGATGGCCTGACGCTCCCTCCCGCCCGGGTGACGACATGATAGCGACGCGGCGGTCATTGGCGATTTGGCAAAAACAGCCAACTCGTTGATCTGACTGGTGGAGCCGAACGGGATCGAACCGTCGACCTCCTGAATGCAAATCAGGCGCTCTCCCAGCTGAGCTACGGCCCCACGGGGCGTGTATATGGACGAAGGGCGAGGGCTGCGCAAGTGTCGGGTGCGTTGGGTGGCGTCGAGTATGATCTGGCGGATGGTTCAGCCATCGAACCAGTTCCTGCGCGACAGGAATGCGGGGAGGTATATGTGATGCTTGAAAAGATTTTTTTCCTATTTTATATTTGCCGGATCCTTTACTCCCGGAGCTCCCATGACCAGCCCGCTCAAGGTATTCCTTTCCTACGCCCATGAAGACGAAGCAGATGGCGGCTGGAAGTCTATGGCCGTCACGATGCTCAGTTCCCTCGCCCGTGACGGCATCGTCGAGATATTCGAGGACGGTATGCTCGATGTTACCGCCGACTGGGACGACAGCATCCGCGAGAACCTGCAGAGCGCCGATCTCGCCATCTTTCTCGTCAGCCCGGGTTTCAATGCGTCGCCCTACATATCCACCATTGAGGTCGCACTCGCCTGCGATCGCCGCGATCGGGGCGAAATGTTCATCATGCCGATCATCGTCCGGGATTGCGACTGGCAGTACAAGCGCTGGGCGAAGATCGACGCGCTTCCGAAGATGGCGGGTTCGGTCAAGCCGCTGGAAGAATGGGAGCGCCCGCATCAGGCGCTCGGCGAGGTCTCGAAGCGAATTCGCGAGTTGCAGCGTAGCTGGTCGGACCGCCCGGCGGCACCCGCGTCGCACCCCGATCTCGGACCGCCCTATCGCGGCCTGCTGATGTTCGAACGCGAGCATGTGGACGATTTCTTCGGTCGCGAACGGCTCGCCGACCAGCTATGGGAGCGGATCCGCGAACATCCGGTCGTTCTCCTGAGCGGCCCGTCCGGCTCCGGCAAATCGTCGCTCATCCGCGCAGGCATCGAACCGCGAATCTGGTCCGAGGGCGACTGGGCCATCTCCCGTTTCACGCCGCGAAACCAGCCGATGGTGGAGTGGGCCAAATCGCTCATCGGCATCCTCGAGCCGACGACACCGCGCCTCGACATACCCGAGCGGGCACGGGTGATCGCCGAACGGCTGATCGCGACCCCCGAGCGCCTTGTCGAGCATATACGCAACTTTCATGAAACGACCGGAAAGCGGCTGTTCTTCTTCATCGACCAGCTCGAGGACAGTTTCAGCCTCGCGCGCCACGAATGTCCGGAACAGCACCGGGCGCTGATACGCGCCCTGCTGCTCATGGCGCGATCGCACGCGGATGTGCCCTTTCGCACCGTTCTCGCCTTCCGCTCGGATTTCCTGACCGCCCTGATCGAGGACGACCCGGAATTCGTCGATGCCATTCAGGGATGCGAGATCCGTGCCCGGCGCATGACACCCGATGAACTGACACGCGCCATTCTCGCGCCGGCGGCCCGGCGCGGCGTGGAAATCGATGTGGCGGTCGCGGCACGGATCATCGCCGACATCGAAGCCAATCCGGATGCGCTTCCCCTTGTCGGGGTGGCACTCGATGCGCTCTGGCGCCAGCGCAGGCGGGACCAGATTTCCTATGAGGAACTCGAGGCGATCGGCGGCGTGGCCGGTGCGCTCGCCAAGCAGGCCGACCAGGCGCTTGCAGATTCGGGAGTCGACGAGCTGGCCGCACGGCGGCTGTTCCTCTCCCTCGCACATATCGGACCGGCAAGCGGTGTGGCGCACCATGCGACCCGACGCCCGCGCCGGCGTAGCGAACTGGGAGAGGAACTCTGGCAGGTCGCGCAATCACTCGGTGCATCGCGGCTGATCACCATCGACAGCGGTCTTCCGGGCGATCCGGTCGTGGATATCTCGCATGAATCGCTCTTTCGCCGGTGGCCCCGCCTGAGCGAGTGGATCGAAATCCATGCCAATGACATGCTGCTGATCCAGAAGATCGAGGCACGGCGACTCGAATGGCTGGAAAACGACAGGCATGACGACTTCATCTGGCCCGCATCGAATGTCGAGGCTGCCATCGAGCTGATGACACGCGACATGCTCACCGCCGAGCAACGGCAGTTCATCGATGCGAGTATCGCCATCCAGAGCGCCCGTGCCGCCGACATGGCCTGCATGGCGCACTGGCTCTCGCTCGAACTCAGCTGGTTCGGCGGCTGCCCGGAACCGCATGAACTCGCGACCCTTCGAACGCTGACCGCAGCCCGTACGTCCCACCGCGCGGCGATGCTCCGGGCTGCGGTCTGCAATACCGACCGCTCGCGCAAGTTCCAGCGGGAGCCCGGTGTCATGCTCCGGGTGCTCGGCGGATTGCATCGCGAGGGTGCGATCCAACTGCTCGACATCCTCGACAATCTCGTCACGACGACGTCCGATATTCGCTGCCTGGCGAAATCGAGGCTCGTTCTCGCCGGCTGGTCGGCGCCGTTCGACACAAGGATGATCGCGCCGGCAATGGTCATGCTGACGGATCTCATCCAGCAGTCCGACACGCCAGCCAATCTGACTGCCAGCGCAACAGCCCTCGACGCGCTTTCCGGACATGTTCCGGCGGAGGAAATCTCGGCACCGGCGGCACGCGTGATCGAGGGAACCGTCACTCACTACTTGGACGGCAATGGTGCCAATCTCGTCGGGGAACTCGGTCCCGCCACGGCCAGACTGGCGACGAGGGTCGATCAGGCCGACGCCGACCGGCTGGCGCGGCGGCTCCTCGACGGCTTTGGCCGGTCGCCGCCGCTTGCGGCGAGCCAGACGATGGTTCCCGTTCTCAGGGCACTTTGCCGGCGTTTGTCCAGTGGGCAGGCCGACAGCTTCGCTTCCCGGCTGATTTCCGCCGTCGGCCGCTCACCTTCCCCCACGAGACTGCACGCCATTGTCGAGATTGCCGACAGTCTCGTCGACGCCATGAGCGAGACCGCGTGCAATCATGTGCTCAATCGCCTCGTTGCGATGATCGACCGCGAGCAGGAGCCCGCACAGAGACTGGCGATCGTGCAGATGCTCGCATCGCTGGCACGCCGGGCGCCGTTCTCGGGACACAAGGACGAAGCCGCGAGGCTCATCGCCGAACTTGAGGAAGGTCTCGGGTCCATGCGCGATCCTGACGAGATTCGAACGCTCGCGCTGACGACAGCGATCCTCTGTGGCGAGCTACAGGTCCAGGCGCGCCACGAATTCCTGCATGCAATCGTCGACAAGGCCCTCGCCGCCGCTGGCCGGGTCGATTTCCTCCCCACGCAGCAGTCGGCCGCCGACACAATTCATGCCGTCGCGACTCTGATCGATCGCGATTTTGCCGCCGATGTCGCCGAACGCAGCGAGGCGTTCATCCGCTCGGCGACGTCACCCGTGGCACTTCAGGCATGGAGCGTGACACTCGGCGCGCTCCTTCGGCGCTGCCACGAAAAAGACATGCGGCACCGCACGAGGAACATCCGTGAGCTGATCCATCAGTATGACGAGGATATCGATGCCCTAGCCGCCGCATGTTATGTCATCGACGCGATTGCCGGCGCCGACCGGTCGCAGGAGACGGTCGAGCTTCTGGACTTCGTCACGGAACGACTGCTCAGGGCAGCGTTCGAAGCCGGCGACACCGGTACGCTCGCCGTCGCTTCGGAGGCCCTTTGCCGGATTTCGCCACATCTCGGCAAGCCGGTCTTCCTGCATGCGGCCCTTTTGATCCTGCGGCACCCGCTGAGCGGAGACGAGTCCGTTACATCGTATCTGGTCGAGGCGATCGCCGGCACCCTTCACCTGACCCTGGAACCCGGCAGCTCCTACTATGCGCGATACTGGCAGGCGATGGGCGCACTCGAAGGCGAGGACGGGCTGGACCACGCACTGCTCTTCGGCCTTCCGACCGCACAATCGGTCGAGGCGGCGATTTCCGGCTTTCGTCGCCAGAAGTCTCGACATGCCCGCGAGAGCGCCGGATCGAGTGAAACAGCGGTAAGGAACGAGTTGCCGATGTCACCTCATCGATGATGGCCAAACGCTTCAAACGGGGATAGAACTGCGGCGGCTTTTCATGTCCGTTCCGTGCAGGTACAGCGCTGTCCCATGCTCCTTCTGATCGATGTCGGCAATACCAATACGGTGTTCGCGCTTTATCGCGAGCGCAAGCAGCTCGGTCAGTGGCGCCTTTCGACCAATCGCGAGCGCACGGCCGAGGAATATGGCGCACTGCTGATTCAACTCATCCAGATCGCCGGGTTCGATCATCGCCAGGTCGCCGCCGTCATCATTTCCAGCGTCGTACCGCCCGCGCTGCAGCCGCTTCGCTGGATGAGCGAGGGATTCTTCGGCTGCAAGGCGTTCGTGACCGGCGAGGATCTCGAACACGGCATCGTCAACAAGCTCAACAATCCGCGCGAGGCAGGCTCCGACAGGCTGGTGAATGCAGTCGCGGCCGTACGCCGCTACGAACCACCGCTCATCATCGTCGATTTCGGCACCGCCACGACGTTCGATGTCGTTGACGATGAAGGAGCGTTCATCGGTGGTGTCATAGCACCGGGCATCAACCTCTCCATCGAGGCATTGCATCGCGCCGCCGCCAAATTGCCCAGAATTGCGATCGAGCCGCCGGCGAACGCGATCGGCCGAAGTACCGAAGGTGCGATGCAGTCCGGCATCTTCTGGGGCTATGTCGGGATGATCGAGGGGCTGATCGCGCGCATCGAAGCGGAATATGGCGCAACCATGACGGTGATCGCGACGGGCGGCCTCGCCCCGCTTTTCGCCAGACAGTGCGCCTGTCTCAAACATGTCGACAAGGACCTGACCATGGCCGGGCTTCTGGAGATTTACCTGATGAACAGGGAACGGATCCACGCGGGCGAGGAGAACGGCGACGCTTCGCCGAAGAGGACGCCGGCATGAGCGGCGAACTCGTGTTCGTGCCGCTCGGTGGCGTCGGCGAGATCGGCATGAACGTCTATCTCTACGGTATCGATGACCAGTGGATCATGGTGGATCTCGGCCTTACCTTCGCCGACGACCGTCTTCCCGGCGCCGATCTCGTGCTTCCCGATCTGTCATTCATCGAGGAACGCAGGGATCGGCTTCTCGGCATCATCATCACCCACGCCCATGAAGACCATATCGGAGCGGTCCCCTATCTCTGGTCGAAACTCGGCGTGCCGATCCACTGCACACGCTTTCCCGCCGCCGTACTCCGGCGCAAGCTCTCCGAGAATGGCGTGCAACAGGCCTCGGCCATCCGAGAGATGACGCCCGGCGAACCATTCGATCTGGGGCCGTTCCGCTGCTGTCTGATGCATGTCACCCATTCCATTCCCGACGCCAACGCGCTCGCCATCGACACGCCGTTCGGCCGGGTGCTGCATACCGGCGACTGGAAGCTCGACCCGGCACCCATGGTCGGCGAACGAACCGATATCGAAGGGCTGGAATCCTTCGGCAGGGACGGCGTCCTTGCCCTTGTCGCCGACAGTACCAATGTCATGAGCCCCGGAACCTCGGGCTCGGAGGCGGAAGTCCGCGACAGTCTGAGAACCCTGATCCGTGAACAGAAGGGCTGCGTGGTCCTCACCACCTTCGCCTCGAACATAGCACGGCTCGAGACCGCCATGCTTGCCGGACATGAAGCCGGCCGCTCGGTGGTGGTCGTCGGCCGCTCGATGCACCGGATGATCGATGCGGCGAAGGAATCAGGCTTCCTCGAGAACATGCCACCCGTGCTCGACGAACGCGATGTCGGGCAGACGCCGCGGGAAAAACTCATGTATCTCGTCACTGGCAGTCAGGGGGAACCTCGCGCGGCGCTCATGCGCATCGCGTTCGGCAATCACCCGCGGATCAGGCTTGAGCCCGGAGACACCGCCATCTTTTCCTCCAAGATCATCCCGGGCAACGAGCGGACACTCTACAATCTGCACAATCAGCTGGTCGAACGCGGAGTCGAGGTAATTACCGAGGAGGACCATTTCGTCCACGTCTCGGGCCATCCCTGTCGTGACGAGATCGAGCAGATGTATCGCTGGATGCGCCCGAAGATCGCCGTCCCCGTGCATGGCGAGGTCCGGCACCTCTATGCCCATGCGCGACTGGCGGAACGGCTCGGCGTGGACACCGCACCCGTGATCCGCAATGGCGACATGCTGAGACTGGCGCCCGGTCCCGTATCGGTGACCGGCGAGGTGACGACCGGCCGGCTCGTTCTCGAGACCACGGAACTGGTGGATGCCGGTGACGATCTTTATCGCACGAGACGGCGGCTCATGAGTCATGGCACGATCCAGATCGTTCTCGTGCTGGACTCCTTCGGTTCCCTCCTCACCAGTCCGCGAATTACCCCTGTCGGTGCCGTGGAACTGGATACATTCACTGAAAACGCGGACGAGATCACCGAGCGGATCAGCGATGCCATCGAGGAACTGAGCGACCGGGAAGTGCTCGACGACGACCGGGTAGAACTCACGGTACGCACGGGATTGCGTCAAGCGATGGGGCTACCGAAATTCAAACGACCGATCATCGATGTCCAGATCATCCGTCTTTCACCGGATGCCCTCGATGCGGGAGCAGACAAGAAGAAGGGCGCTGCCTGACCCTTCCTGCCGGCACATCTCTCGCAATTGACGGCGAAGCCTACCGCGAGCGGGGCCCCATGAGCCACCAGAGGATCAGCCCAATGACAGGCAGAACGAGGACGATAACGATCCACAACACCTTGCTGCCGACCGACGCGCTGCTTCCGAAGATATTCACGATTGCCCAGATATCGGCGATAAGAATGACAAGCCCGAGAATTCCACCCACTTCGATCCCCACTTCGCGCCCCTTCCCTTGATCCTGACGGGTGGACGGATGCTCCTGCGACCACCCGATCCTCATACCCGGTTTCACATGACTTTCGACGTCTAACAATGTGCGGGACCGGACGCTTGCTGGCAAGAAAATTTCTACAGATCCGAACCGGATCAGCTCGCATATAAGAAAAACCGGCAGATCCTCAGGCAAGGTTCCGCCGGTTCAGGGTAACGAGCCATCACCCGAACTGTCCGGGCGATGGCATTATTTGTGTTTTATATCAGTGGAACTTCCTGATTTCTCCGGACTTCAGCCTCGACAGATAGCTGTTGAGCTCTTCCTTGACGATCGGCATCAGGAAATAGAGCCCGAAGATGTTGACGACCGCCATGGCGAAGATGGCTGCATCGGAGAAGTCGATGACCGGGCCGAGATTGGCGGCGGCACCGATGACGACGAAGATGCAGAAGATCACCTTGAACACGATTTCGGTGAACTTGCCTTCGCCAAAGAGATAGGTCCAGGCCTTGAGACCGTAATAGGACCAGGAGATCATCGTCGAGAAGGCAAAGAGGATCACCGCGATCGCGAGAATGTAGGGGAACCAGCTGAACGCGCTCTCGAAGGCCGCCGAGGTCAGGCCGACGCCGGAAGCACCGGTGACGGTCTGGATGGCGCCATTCTCACCGACGATGTAGAGACCCGTTTCGGCATCCATCGCCAGTTGACCGGTGATGATGATGACGAGTGCAGTCATGGTGCAGATGATCACCGTATCGATGAAGGGCTCGAGCAGGGAGACGAAACCTTCGGTGATCGGTTCCTTGGTACGCACCGCCGAGTGTGCGATGGCGGCTGAACCGACGCCCGCCTCGTTCGAGAAGGCAGCACGCCTGAAGCCCTGAATGAGCGCTCCGACGAGGCCGCCGGCGACGCCAAGGCCGGTGAATGCACCGTCGATGATCTGACCGAACGCCCAGCCGATCTTGTCGGCATTCATCAGGATGATGATGAGTGCCGCGCCGACATACATGACGCCCATGAACGGCACGATCTTTTCGGTGACACTGGCGATGGACTTGAGGCCGCCGACGATGACGGCGAAAACGATGACAGCGAACACGACACCGGTGATCCAGCCCGGATAGTCGCCGACGATGCCGGCAATCTGCTGATGCGCCTGGTTGGCTTGGAACATGTTGCCACCGCCGAACGCACCCAGAATGCAGAAGATACTGAACAGGATCGCAAGGAACCGGCCGCCGAACAGGCCGCGCGCCGCGAAGCCCTTGGTGAGGTAGTACATCGGGCCGCCCGAGACCGTACCGTCCTCATACTCATTGCGGTATTTCACACCGAGCGTGCATTCGGTGAACTTCGACGCCATGCCCAAGAGACCGGCAAGGATCATCCAGAAGGTCGCACCCGGTCCTCCGATGCCGACAGCAACCGCCACGCCGGCGATGTTGCCGAGACCGACCGTGCCGGACAGGGCCGTTGCGAGAGCCTGGAAGTGACTGACCTCGCCCGCATCGTTGGGATCCGAGTAGTCACCCTTCACGAGCGCGATCGAATGGGGAAAGGCGCGAAACTGGATCAGGCCGAAATAGACGGTGAACACCGTCGCGGCGACGACGAGCCAGGCGACGATCCAGGGAAAGCTCGTGCCCGGAAATGGACTGAAGATGAAGGTGACGAACCAGCCGGTTGAATCGGCGAACATCTGGTTGATCTGCTCATCCATGCCCGCAGGTGCCGCGGCGTCCGCAGCCTGTTCCTGCGCCATGGCCAGGGCAGGAGCGAAAAGCAGCGCAAGCGCCACGGTGACCTGGAACAAGGCGTCATGTCCACGCCTGAATACAGAGCTCATGAGGCTCTCCCTCAAAGTTTATTGTGATGGCCTGGAATCCGTGGAACCGGATTCTTCAGGGAACGACCGTCACCGGTACCGGCGATGCCTGAACGAGCGCGCCCGAAACGGAGCCGAAAAGGCGCGTCGCGAGGTTGGACGAGCTTCCGCCGCGCCCCACGAACACCTGAACCGCGCCTGTTTCCCTTGCGACTTCGCACAGGACTTCGGCGGCATGACCGTAACGCACGATGGTCTCGGTTTTCACCCCGGCCTCCGTGGCCTTCTTCGCAACGGGTTCGACAACCGCCGTGGCGCGCGCGAGTTCCTCGTTGCGCCGTTTGTGACGGGTTTCGAGTTCGTCGGGCGTCAGGAAGCTGTAGGGCGACCATTCGAGCACGAAGACGAGACGGATTTCCGCGTCTCCCTTCCTCGCGCGTTCGAGCGCGAAGTTCAGCGCCCTTTCGGAATCCTCTCCTTCGGCATAGCCGACGACGAATATGGCAGACATGATGGACCTCCTTGTTGTGGATCTTCTTCTGGAAGCGAGTATGCGCCTTCATCCGGTGCGCATCCTCGACTGATTCGACCCGCCCCGTCCCGCCCGGGACTCGTCAGAGCTTCCCGGGCGGCGTCAAATGGAGTCGCCCGTGACCGTCAGCCACCGAGCACGGTGCGCGGATCGACGAAATCGTATCCGAGCGCTTCGGCCACGGCCCGGTAGGTTACCTTGCCACCGGCGACATTGAGACCGTTCATGAAATGCGGATTTTCGGAAAGCGCTGCCTTGTACCCCTTGTCGGCGAGGGCGAGCGCATAGGGGAGCGTGACATTGTTGAGCGCCATGGTCGAGGTACGCGGCACCGCACCCGGCATGTTCGCCACGCAATAATGGACCACATCGTCGATGACATAGGTCGGATCGGCATGGGTGGTCGGCTTGCTCGTCTCGAAACACCCCCCCTGGTCGATCGCGACATCGACGAGGACCGAACCGGGCTGCATGTCGCGGACATGCTGGCGCGTGACAATCTTCGGAGCCCCGGCACCCGGAACGAGCACCGCGCCGACCACGAGATCGGCACCGAGCACATAGCGTTCGAGGGTGGCGCGGTTGGAATAGACGGTATTGAGTCCCTGCTCGGCATACCGCCTCGCGAGGCCGCCCAGGACATCGACATTGCGGTCGAGAACCGTGACGTTGGCACGCATTCCGAGCGCCATGATGATCGCGTTCTCGCCGACCACGCCGCCGCCGATCACCACCACATTGGCCGATTCCACGCCGGGAACGCCGCCGATCAGCATACCCTTGCCGCCATGCGCCTTTTCGAGACAGTGCGCACCGGCCTGGATCGACAGGCGACCGGCCACCTGCGACATCGGCGCCAGAAGCGGCAGACCGCCGGTGGGCGAGGTCACGGTTTCATAGGCGACGCATACAGCGCCGCTATCGACAAGGTCCTTCGTCTGCTCGGGATCGGGAGCGAGATGCAGATAGGTGAACAGAAGCTGGCCCTCGCGGAGCATCTTGCGCTCGACGGCCTGCGGCTCCTTGACCTTCACGACCATATCCGCCCGCGCGAACACGTCCGATGCGGCACCGACGATTTCCGCACCCGCATCGGTATAATCCGCATCCGACGAACCTATACCGGCACCGGCGGAGGTTTCGACGATGACCTTGTGGCCATGGGCGACCATCTCGCGCACGCTGTCGGGAGTGAGCCCGACGCGATATTCATGATTCTTGATTTCTTTCGGCACGCCGACAAGCATGTTCTCAGTTCCCTCTTGCCTGACCAACGACACGTTTTTATCACGCTCAATGGAAATGTCCTTGCAAAATTGATTGCATCCGAGAAGATATGTTGAATATTCTTGCGCAAGATCAGGGCACGGGCGGAGAATCTACCAAATGGTCGAACTGGACGATGCGGACAGGCGTCTGCTCGAACTCCTGCAGGATGACGGGCGCATGACCAATGCCGAACTGGCCGAAAGGGCCGGCCTGTCCGCATCTGCCTGTCACAGGCGCGTGAAGCGGCTGGAAGAAAGCGGTGTGATCGGGAGCTATCGTGCCATGCTCGACCAGTCGGCCGTCGGCCGCCCGACGACGATTTTTGTCGAGATCACACTTGCAAGCCAGTCCGAGGAAGCCCTCGATCATTTCGAGCGGGCGGTGCGTGATTGCAGTGACGTGCTCGAATGCCACCTGATGGCCGGCGAGGCCGATTTCCTTGTCCGGATCGCCGCCGGCGGACCCGGTGACTATGAGCGCATCCACAGGCAGCAGCTGACCCGCCTTCCCGGAATAGCCCGGATACGGTCGATTTTCGCACTCCGCACGGTGTTGCCCGCGCGCGGCCTCCGCTTGCACGAGCGGTGAAAGAGTCTAGCCTTCGAGGTGCCGGCCGCGCCGGCGATCTCTCCTTCAATCTGCAACGGATACGGCCTTGTCCCGCCTTCTCGATCTCGAACATTTCGTTCCATTCAGGCTGAACCGCCTGGCTGGCGAAATCAGCCGCCGGCTCTCCTTCGTCTATGGCGAGCGTTTCGGCATCGACATTCCGCAATGGCGGGTGATCGTCACACTCGGCGATGGCCGCAATGCCCGCGCCCAGGATATCGCCAACCATACCCGCATGCACAAATCCAGCGTGAGCCGCGCGGTGTCGAGGCTGATCGCGCGTGGCCTGGTCGAACGTTCGTCCAACGATCTCGACCGCCGCGAAGCGCCCTTGCAGCTGACTGCCGAGGGAGAACGCATTTTCGCCGAACTCGCCCCGGTCGTTCTGGATTTCGAGCAGTGCTTTCTTGAAGGACTCGAAATCGGGGATCGCCGTTCACTGCAGCTCCTGCTCGACCGCCTCGAACGGAAACTCGGAATCGGGGACACATGAGACTGTTCACATATTTTCGCAGCTCCGCCGCCTGTCAATCCTGATCGAAAACTGTCAGGCGGCTGTCATCTGGTCGAAACATTCGAGCGCCTGAGCACCGTAAACCGAACTCGGACCACCCCCCATCTCGACGGCAATACCGAGCATGTCGAGCAGTTCCTCGCGGCTCACGCCCGCCTTGATACAGGCGCGCGTGTGAAACACGATGCATCCCTCGCAGCGTATGGCGACGCCGATCGCAAGCGCAATCAGTTCCTTGGTCTTGTGCGAAATGGCAGTATCACCGCCGGCTGCGCGAACGAGCGCGCGAAAGGCCTTCATGACTTCGCCACCATCACGGCCAAGTCTTCCGGAACGCGCGACATAGTCCTTTTCGAGAGCGAGATAGTCGGTCATCGTTTTCATCCTCCAATGGATCCGGGCATGATCCGGCCGCTGTCATTCCAGCCCTTCGACCATGTCTGTTGCGAGATTGCCATCAACAGATACGCACGCAATGAGCAGGATCAATCCCGCCGCTCGCCGAGTCGAGAACCGTACCGGTATGCGGCCCCGACGAACATGGCATGCGTGGCCTGACATTACACCACAAATCATGTAAAGAACATTCGTCAAAAAAGATCCTCAAATCGTAAAATAAAATATATATACACAGTAAAATTTCCATATTTCGAAAACAGCTTGATATCAATAACTACTATTGCATCAGTCGATTTCTGGAAAATTAACCTTTCGTTTGCATTTGGATGCGATGATACATCGAAACGGCCCTCACCCTGCCGAAAGCCAGAGCCCTCATGTCCCATTCCCTCTCCTTCGAGGGAGCGCAGTTCGATGTGTTTGTCTATGCCCCGGCAAGCCGGCTCGCGGACATAACGAAGATGTTCGAGCGCGACCTCGCTACCACGCCGATCGCAAGCTCGAAACTCGAAACGTTGCTCCCCGAATTTCTCACGCGGCCGCTTGCCGTCATCGTCGCCATTCTCTCGGTCATCCCGGAAAAGGCCGAAAAACAGGCAGCCTTCCTCATGGAGGCTGCCATGGGACGACCGATACTGGCACTCAGCCGCAATAGCCAGGCACTCGAACTGGTCCGCGAAAAGGGCATTCGCGACGCATTCAACGATCATCCCGCGATCATCGAGATCCTGCCGCGGCTCACCTCCGATGTCGTGCAACGGCTGACGAGTGCCTCGACATCGCTGCGCATGCTCCAGGCCCGCCGCAACTCCGAACAGGTTGTCGGCATGCTGATCCAGCAATCGCAGCGACCGCTTGCGATCGTCGGTCCTGCGGGCGTCATCCGTCGGTGCTCGACTGCCTTTGCCGACCAGTTCGACCAGCCGGCGGGCGAACTGGTCGGCAAGGATATCGACAGCCTAGCCTTCACCGAGGACGAGGAGTTGATGTTTGATGTCGAGAGTGGCCGTTGCGTTGTCGAAAACGAGGAACTCTCGATCTTCGTCAAGGGGAGTGCGCTCGAGGTCGGTGCGGAGATCTCGCCACTTCCCTCGGGCATCGACGATCCTGTCTGGCTCCTGAGACTAACAACGCCAACCGTCAGCAGCTGCAACGAGAGAGCCGGTCTTCTCGGGCAGCTCAAGTCGGGAATGATCAACGGCACGCCGGTATCGGGCTCCCTGAGCAGCATCGCCATCGCCGAGGTCCGGACGCGCATGGGCGACAGGTTCGCGAGGCTCGAGGGGACGGTTCACCAGACTTTCCAGACAATCATGCGCAATTCCCTTCGCGCACATGACAGCTTTGTCCAGCTCCCGAGCGGTGACTATCTGATTGCCTGGCTTGGAATGAAGCGCGAGGAAGCCGACAGGAAAACACGCGAGATCACACTCAAGGTGATGGATCGTCTCTTCGGCGATACGGGCGCACCGGCGCCGCCGAAAATGCCGGAGCGGCGGGCAGGAGCGCAGGAGCCCCCGGCAACGCCATCCCGCCTGCGGCCCCAGAGAAAGGTGGAATTCGTCTCCCGAAACGCCCCGGATCTGATCACGGCGGTCCTGCAGGAGCGCAAGGCGGCGGTGCGCAATACATCGGAGCGGATGCTCAACGACAATCTGCCACGCGTCGGCATCCGCTATCGGCCGGTGGGATTGGGTGACACCTCGCCCACGAACCTCGTCTATGCCACACCGAATTCCGCCGGCATGGAAGCCATCAACGCGATGGTGCACGGTTCGATGCCGACCGAGCTGGTCATGCGCCGGATCGATCAGCACATGCTCGAGATCGTGATCGATGATCTCTCGATCGGAACGCTGCAGCCGGGAACGCAGGTGATCCTCGACATATCGCTCTCGAGCCTCGCGCGTTCGCCGGCCCGGGATCCGATCCTCGCACTGTTGCAGACCCACGCCCACCTCACCCGAAGGCAGTTGATCCTCAACATCACCGATTTCGATCACTCGACCTATGAGGGTCGCATCGCCCAGGCCATCATGGTTGCCGCTCCCTACTCGGCGCTCAGGGCGGCAAGTTTCGACGCGACACGACTTCGCGGAATTGCCCAGAGCTCACTTCAGGCACAATTGCTGGTCGTTGATTTCGAGGACTGGTTGCAAGTCGCCCGACAACCCAAGACCGCCCAGAGCCTCGCCTACCAGCTCCATCAGGGACGACAGAAACTGCTCCTCCGCAATGTCCCCTCGGCGGATGTCGCAACCCTCGAAACACCCCTGAAACCGGACTTCATCGTCGGCGGCTGAACACCGGCGGAAGATCGAGAAGGAAGGAAAGCATCACCGAGACGATCTCGAACGGCGATGAAGAGATGGTGCCCCTGGCCGGACTCGAACCAGCACGCCCTTGCGGGCAACAGATTTTGAGTCTGTCGTGTCTACCAATTCCACCACAGAGGCATGAGAGGCGATCTACGCTTTCGGCGGGGTGTGGTCAAGCCGTGCGGAACGGTCGTGGCGGTCGCTTTCGCCGGCGTTCAGTCGTTCCAGAGCGGGGCCTTCATCTTGTCGATGAAGGCTGCATGGGCGGCGCGTTCCGCCTCGCTCGGCGCGAAACGTCGCACAGGCCGTTGCTGACGCCGCGCAACCGTTGTGCTGACCACTTCGATGGTTGAAGCGGCGAGATCGAGGCCGGTCTGGCGGCCACCGCGCAGATGCAGATAGACCTCGGCGAGAAGTTCGCAGTCGAGCAACGCGCCATGCAGGACCCGTCTCGATCCGTCGATACCGAAGCGCTTGCAGAGCGCATCAAGGGAGTTGCCGGCGCCCGGGAATTTCTGCTGTGCAAGCAGCAATGTGTCGATGGAACGCTCGAAGGGAATACCTGCGCGCCCGGACCATTTGAGCTCCGCGTTCAGAAAACGCATGTCGAAGCGCGCATTGTGGATGACCAGCGGCGCATCGCCGACGAAACCGGTGAAGGCATCGACGATCGCGGCGAATACAGGCTTGTCGGCGAGGAATTCCCCGCTCAGCCCGTGTACGCGGAACGCTTCGTCCGGCATGTCGCGCTCGGGATTGATATATTGGTGATAGGTGCGGCCGGTGGGAATCAGATGTTCCACCTCGACGGCCCCGATCTCGACGATACGGTCGCCGTCATCCGGATTGAGACCTGTGGTTTCCGTATCGAGAATGATCTCGCGCATGTATCGATCCTGTCAGGAGGTCGTGCCCCGTCACGCGACGGCGATGTTCAGCGGTGCAGCCACCGGTCCGGCCAGGCCCGCTCCGGCCAGCCGTCGATCCGGCGGAGAAGGTCGCGGATCGCCGCAACGCTGGCTCCGCGATCGTAACCCGAATGCAGGACGAAATCCGCCCTGCGCCGCTTCTCGGGCGCCGGCATCTGCTTTGCCAGAATGGCATCGAGCCTGGATGCTGTCATCCCCGAGCGAGCCATCGCCCTTTGCCTTTGCAGCCACGGATTGGCTTCCACGACGATCACGAGATCGCAGCGCCGCTCGCCGCCATTCTCGAAGAGAAGCGGAATGTCGAGCACGACCGCGGCAACACCTATACGCGCCGCTGTCCGCATGAACGCGAGCTGGCTTTCGAAAACGGCCGGATGGACGATGCCTTCCAGATCACGCAGCGCCGCCGCATTCTCGAATACCGCCGCGCCGAGCCTGCGCCTGTCGACACCGCCATCGGTGTCAAGCACGCCCGGAAATAGCCGTTCGATTTGCAGCGGCAGTTTCGAAGGCGGGCGGAAGAGTGCATGGACGGCGGCATCCGCATCGAATATCGGCAGCCCGAAACGGCGGAACAGGCCGGCCGCATGGCTCTTGCCCATCGCGATCCCGCCGGTAAGCCCGATCACGAGCGTCATCTTGCGAGGATTCCCTGATCGCGCAGGAACTGCAGGACCGGCAGGAGCGGCATGCCCAGGATCGTGAAGAAATCCCCCTCGATCCGTGTCATGAGCTGCGCGCCCCGCCCCTCGAGATGGTAGCAGCCGACGGATTGCAGCACGGAATCGCCGGCATCGTTCAGATAGCCGTCGATGAACGCTTCGCTCAGCGGTCGCATCCACAGGCGCGCCTCGTCAACGTGATGCCAGATCCGTTCGCCTCCCCTGAAACCGACCACCGACGAGACGAGGCTGTGAACATGGCCGGAAAGGTCGAGAAGCTGCGCCCGCGCATGGTCGACACCGCCTGGCTTGTCAAGCCAGCGTCCGTCCTCGGTGACGAGCAGCTGGTCACAGGCAAGGACGATCGCACCGCCCTCCGCGAGACGCTGGAGAACCGCCTTCCCTTTCATCTCGGCAAGTATCGTCGCACCCTCGACCGCATCCACGGATTCGGCAAGAAGAGCCTCGCGGATGGCGTGTTCGTCGATCGCGGCCGGCATGCGATCGACGGCGACGCCGGCCGCCTCGAGCATCGATGCACGCGCCCGGCTCGCAGACGCCAGTACAATCCGCCCCATCCTTCGGCTCTTTCTTCTGCGGGCCGGCAACCGGAGCGGCCCCCGCTGCCTTCCTATCAGGCTATCGACCGTCACGCGACGCTTGCGGCGAGTGCTGTGCCATTGCCAACCCACCTGTGTGCAGCGACAGAGCGCTGTCAGCCGTGAGCGCGGCGCGGCAGGTCGTGACAGGTCGGACGGTCGGTCGGAATCTCGTGAAACGGCCTCGGCATTGCGGGAGGGGCCGGCTCGGTTTCAGCACTCTCGGCCAGCTCACGGTCGCGTGCCGGCGGCGTGAACAGAATGGCGAGCGAGAGGAGAGGCAGGCCGAAAAGGAAGATGCGGAACAGGAGTTGCAACATCTCCACATCCTCGGGCCGGGCGATGAACCCGCCGGAGACACGATTGGAAACCAGCATGTCGGCGATATAGGCGTCGAGCAGGGGCAGGCTCGCCCAGACGGAAAGGACGGTCAGGACGAAGAAGCAGCCGGCGAGCAGTTTCGCCAGCGTGAGCTGACGCAGCAGCGCCACCGCGCAGACGACCAGAAAGAGCCCCACCAGCGATTGCGCCGCCGGATCGCCCGCCATGCCCAGAACCGGCGGCACCGGACCGCCACCGCCGCGCGTGAGGATGAAACAGCCCGTGCACAACATGCCCAGCGGCAGGACGACGGAGAACAGGTCCTCGTTGCGGGCGATCACTGCCGGCACGCGGTCATGCATGTCGATCGACAGGGCCGAGAGCCCCGGAGTGGTCGCGACCGCCGCGCTGAAACGGCGTATCAGGTAGAAAGCGACGAACCAGACCCAGTGAAAGGCGAAAAGCCAGGAATCGGCGAACTGGGCAAGACCACTCAATACCGTCGAAAAAAATAGCAGGTCGATCGCCCAGGCCGCGAGCTGTCGCCTGAGAGACGCTGGAAAGGACATGACTGTTCGCCCACCAGTTGATCTACAACCACACGGCTAACACGTCCTTTTGTTATCACCACAAGGTTTCGAATTGATTAAGCCTTGTCGATATCCAGCTGTTGCAATCTTGCACGTTCGTCGTTGCTCAATGGAGACGGCTCGGTCATGCCCACGGGATGACGCCGCATGAACGTGCCGACACCCACGGCACCGGCGAGAAGAAGAGCGAACGGCCCGGCCCAAAGCAGCCATGTGCTCGCCTGAACCGGCGGCTTGAGAAGTACGAATTCGCCATAGCGGGCGACGAGATAATCGCGAACCTGCTGGTCGCTGTCCCCGGATTCCAGCCTTTCGCGCACGAGAATTCGCAGATCGCGCGCCAGATCCGCATCCGAATCGTCGATCGACTGGTTCTGACAGACGAGGCAGCGCAGTTCCCTGCCCAGCGAACGTGCCCGTTCCTCAAGCGCCGGATCGTCGAGAATCTCGTCGGGGGTGACGCCCGCCAGAGACGGTACTGCGGCCAGCAGCATGATGATCAGGGCGACAATGGCTCTCATCGGCCGATCTCCTCGAGAACGGGGCGGATGGCGTTTCGCAGGTCGCGTTCCTGAACGGGTCCCACATGCTTGTAGCGTATGGTTCCGCTGCCATCGATCACGAACGTCTCCGGCACGCCGTAGACCCCCCATTCGATACCGGCGCGTCCATCCCTGTCGGAACCTATGAGCGTGTAGGGGTTGCCCAGTCCGGCGAGCCAGGCCCGCGCATCCTCCGGCTTGTCCTTGTAGTTGATGCCGACCACGCGGATTCCCTCCTCGGCCAGCGCATTGATGTAGGGATGTTCGACGCGGCAGGGCACGCACCAGGATGCGAATATGTTGACCAGCACCGGTTCGCCGTCGGCGAGATCGGCACTCGACAGCCCTTCGCCGTCGAGATCCGCGCCGTCAAGCCCCGGAAGTTCGAACCGCGGCACCGGCTTGTCCAGCAATGCGGATGGCAGTTTCGAGGGATCATGCGTGAGGCCGATGCCGAGAAAGACCGCAATCCCGGCAAAGGCAAGAACCGGCAGAAGGAAAAGCCAGCGGCGGTTCATGCCCGGGCTCCGGCGGCGACAGCGTGCGATTGCGCCATTCTGGGAACACCGATGCGAAAGCGCCTGTCGACGAGCGAGCAGAACCCGCCAAGTCCCATGATGACCGTGCCCCCCCAGATCCAGATGACCAGCGGATTGTGATAGAGGCGGACGGTGAACAATCCCGGTCCGGCCTCGTCGCCCAGGACGAAATAGAGATCGCGCCAGAGGGTCGTGTCGATCCCGGCTTCCGTGGTCGGGCGGCCCTCGACCGGAAAGAAGCGCTTTTCGGAATGCAGTCTGGCCACCACCTCGCCATCGAGACTGGCGACGAACGTTCCGCGCCGCGCTTCGTAGTTCGGCCCGTCGGCATTCGTCACCCCCTCGAAGCGCACGGTATAGCCGGCTATGTCGGTCTCATCGCCGGCCTTCATGGTGAGGATGCGCTCGCTTTGCCCGGCGCTCGATGCGGTAATTCCGGCGACGAGGATTCCAAGACCGGCATGGGCGACGATCACCCCCCAGGCGGATCCCGGCAGACCCGCGAGCCGCTCGAGGCTGCGGGCGAAACCTATCCGGAACAGGCCGATGCGGAAAGCGAGATCGTTGAGCGAGCCGGCCACGAGCCATGCGGCGAGCGCGAAGCCGAGTGCGGCAGCCGTTCCCGTCCAGTCGATGTAGAGACTGCAGAGAACGGCGACGAGTACCGCCGCCAGTCCCGCCGCGCTCAATCGCGCCACCACACCACGCAGGTCGCCCCGCTTCCATGCGAGCATGCTGCCGATGGGCACGGCCACCAGCAGCGGCACCATCAGCGGAACGAAGGTGGCATTGAAGAAGGGCGGGCCGACGGAGATCTTCGGACCCGCCAGCGCATCGAGAAAGAGCGGATAGAGCGTGCCGAGCAGGACGGTGGCGGTGGCGGTGGCCAGCAGCAGATTATTGAGGAGAAGCGCCGATTCCCGGCTGATCGGGGCGAACAGGCCTCCCCCCTGCATCGACGGCGCACGCCACGAATAGAGCGCCAGCGACCCGCCGATGGCGACCACCAGCAAGGCGAGGATGAAGACACCGCGCTCCGGATCGGTAGCAAAGGCATGCACTGATGTGAGCACGCCCGAACGCACGAGGAACGTGCCGAGCAGGGACAGGGAAAAGGTGAGTATGGCCAAAAGGATCGTCCAGCTCTTCAGCGTTTCCCGCTTCTCGACGACGATCGCCGAATGCAGGAGTGCCGTGCCGGCGAGCCATGGCATGAAGGACGCATTCTCCACCGGATCCCAGAACCACCAGCCCCCCCAGCCGAGTTCGTAATAGGCCCACCAGGAGCCGAGCGCGATGCCGAAGGTCAGCGATATCCAGGCCGCCAGCGTCCACGGCCGCGCCCACCGCGCCCATGTCGCATCCACCCGCCCCTCGATGAGGGCGGCCATGGCGAAGGAGAAGGTGGTGGAAAACCCGACATAGCCCAGATAGAGCATCGGCGGGTGCATGGCGAGGCCCGGATCCTGCAGGATCGGATTGAGTCCGCGACCGTCGAGCGGTGCCGGGTCGAGACGGATGAAGGGGTTCGATGTCAGCAGCATGAAGGCGAGGAAGCCGAGCCCGATGATCCCCTGTACCGCCAGCGTGCGCGCCTTGAAGGGAGCCGGGAGGTTGCGGCCGAAGACCGCCACCGCCGCGCCGAAGAGTGCGAGGATGAGCACCCAGAGAACCAGCGATCCCTCGTGATTGCCCCATGCGCCGCTGATCTTGTAGAGCAGCGGCTTGGTCGAGTGGCTGTTGAGAAAGACGTTCTCGATGGAGAAATCGGAAACGACATAACCGTGGATGAGAGCGGCGAAGGCCAGCGATATGAACACGAACTGGCCGATGGCGGCGGTCGAGCCAGTGCTCATGAGGAAGGGATCGCGCCTCGACGCACCGATCATCGGCAGGCTTGCCTGAACGAGTGCCAGCACGAAGGCGAGAACGAGTGCCAGATGGCCGAGTTCGGCGATCACTTCACCACCTCCCCCGTTTTCGCGACCGGCTCGTCACCGTCTCCGGCATGTTTCCAGTAGCCCTGTTCCTTGAGCTCGTCGGCCAGTTCCCGTGGCATGTAGTTCTCGTCATGCTTGGCGAGGACCTCGTCGGCCACGAAGACGCCGTCGCGGCGCATGTATCCCTGGGCGACGATCCCCTGCCCCTCGCGAAAGAGATCGGGAAGGACACCCGCATAAGTCACGCCAACCTCGTGATTGACGTCGGAGAGCGCGAAGCGGACGGATCCGTCGGTCTGCTGTTCGACGCTGCCATCGACGACGAGACCGCCGATGCGCAGACGTTTGCCCTCGTCGATTTCCATCGCCTGAAGCTTGCTCGGTGAAACGAAGAAGGCGATGGTGTCGTCGAGCGCGGTCAGCACGAGAGCGGTGGCACCCCCGAGGAGAAGGATGGCGACCATGACCAGCATGAGGCGCTGTTTCTTGCGGAATCGCATGGTTCAGCTCCCGTTTTCCGCGCGTCTGGGACGAAGGGGTTCGGGCCGTCGTGCCCTGGCGGCACGCGGCCGGAGCTCGCGTCGAAGATCCTCCAGTTCGGCGGCACGTCTTCTCGAAGCGCTCCAGCTCTGCCACAACAGGCCGACCATGCAGACAGCGGCGAAACCGAACGCCGCCCACACATATGCGCCATAACCACCCATGGCGATAAAATCCGACAAGGACCCTGTCCTCCCTGCATCCGGACCGATGAAGAGGCTAGATGATTTCGAAAAACATGGCGTGGTTTTCCGAACTCCGGCGCGAGCTTATGCTGTCACAAGGGAGTGAGAGCAAGATGTCGCATCGTCGCTGGCACGAGGGAATTGCATGGCAAGCGAGGTAAGGAAACCCGATCTGCACGGCCTGCGCACCGGTCTCATGAGACCGCCGGCGGCGGACGAGGCCAGCGCGCACGGGATCTTCCTGCGCATGCGCGAGGCCCTGGATTCGGGCAGGGCGCAGATCCGCGAGCAGTTCGAGCATGATGGCGATGCGGCGGCCGTCCATCGCAACGGTGCGGTACTCATGGATACCCTGCTGCATTCCGCCATGGAGTTCGCGACACGCCATATCTTCCGGATCTCGAACCTGACGCTCGGCGAGGAATTTTCCCTGGTCGCCGTCGGCGGATACGGACGCGGCGAACTGGCGCCCGGTTCCGACATCGATCTTCTCTTTCTCTATCCCTACAAGATCACGCCCCATCTCGAGCAGATGAACGAGTTCCTGCTCTACAAGCTCTGGGATCTCGGTCTCAAGGTGGGACAGTCGACGCGCTCGGTCGACGATTGCATCAGGTTCGCCCGCGACGATCTGACCGTCGAGACCTCGCTCCTCGAGGCCCGTCTCGTCTGGGGGTCGCAGAGACTGTTCGACGACCTCCGGCAGCGCTATCGCGAGGAACTGGTCGAAGGGCGCGAGAAGACGTTCATCGACGCGAAGCTGGCCGAACGCGATGCCCGTCACGAGCGGGTCGGCGACAGCCGCTATTACCTCGAACCCAACATCAAGGAGGGCAANNAGGGCGGCCTGCGCGACCTGCAGACCCTGATCTGGATCGGCAGGTTCCTGCACGATATCGGCGATCCGGCCGATCTCGTCGCGCACGGCCTGCTCACATCAAGGGCGCTGTCGACCTTCCGCCGCGCGCGGCGCTTCCTGTGGGGCGTGCGCTGTCAGCTGCACTACCTCACTGGCCGCGCGGAGGAACGCCTGACCTTCGACCTGCAACCGGAGATCGCCGAACGCATGGGCTATCGCGACCGGGCGCGAACACTCGGTGTCGAGCGTTTCATGAAGCATTACTATCTCGTCGCGAGGGATGTGGGCATGATCACCCGCATCTTCTGCGCCGCGCTCGAGGAACAGTACAAGCGCCGGCCTGGCTTCAGCCTTCGTCGATTCGGGTTCGGCCGGCAGCTGATCGACGGATTCGAGGTCATCGGCGGTCGTCTGACACCGGCCGATCCCGCACTCTTCGAGAACGAACCGATCCGCATGATCGAGCTTTTCCGACTCGCACAGGCGCGGAATCTCGACATCCATCCGCTGGCGCTCACCTCGATCGCGCAGAATCTTCGCCGCATCGACCGGCCGCTGCGTGAAAGCGGGGAAGCCAATCGCCTCTTCATAGAAATCCTGAGCGATCCCGGCGGCTCGGCGATCACACTCACCCGCATGAACGAATCCGGTGTGCTCGGCCGCTTCATCCCCGATTTCCGGCGGATCATCGCACTCATGCAGCACAATCTCTATCATGTGTTCACCGTCGACGAACACACGATCCGCGCGATCGCCATCCTGCACCAGATCGAGAAGGGCGAGATTGCCGACGAGGTGCCGCTGGCGACACGCCTGCTTCCGCGGGTGCAGCTTCGAACCGAACTCCATGTCGCCGTGCTCCTGCACGATCTCGGCAAGGGACGCGGCGGCGATCACAGCGAGATCGGCGCCCGCATCGCCCGACGGCTCTGCCCGCGCCTCGGCCTGTCGGAAAGCTCCACCGAAACGGTCGAATGGCTCGTCCGCCACCACCTGTTCATGAGCGGCTACGCCTTCAAGCGCGATCTCGAGGACCCCAAGACGATCCAGGATTTCGTTGCCATCGTGCAGTCGCCCGAACGGCTGCGGCTCCTGCTCATCCTGACCGTCGCCGACATCCGCGCCGTCGGTCCCAATGTCTGGAACGGCTGGAAGGGCCAGCTCCTGCGCGAACTCTACCACGAGGCCGAAGCCGCCATGTCCTCCGGCGATCCGTCGGGACGGCGCCAGCAGCGTGTCGAGCGGGCGAGAGAGCTTCTGCGCGAACGGCTTCTGGTACAGGGGTGGGACGAGGACGCCATCGCCCTGAACGAGGCCCGCCATGACCCTCGCTACTTCCTCGGCATGACCGCCGACGCTCAGGTGCGCCATGCCGTCACCATTCGAAGTGCGGAGGAAAAGGAACAGAAACTTGCCATCGACTTCCATGTCGACAGTTTTCGCGCGCGGACCGAACTGACCATCTACACCCCCGATCATCCGGGGCTCTTCATGAAGGTGGCCGGCGCACTCGCCCTTTCCGGCGTCAGCATCGTCGACGCACACATCTTTACCACCACCGACGGCATGGCACTCGACATGCTCGGCTGTCAGGATGCCGAACGCCGCGCCGCGGTCGAGGATAGCGGCAGGCTCCAGCGTATACGGCGCAATGTCGAACGGGCATTGACCGGCGAGACACCTCTCGAAAAGGAACTGTCCGGACGCCGCTCCCTGCCCGCGCGCACCGAGGTCTTCCAGGTCACGCCGCAGGTACTGCTCGACAATCAGGCGAGCCGTACCCACACCATTATCGAGGTCAACGGACGCGACCGGC
>JAGREZ010000044.1 GCA_020446285.1 Geminicoccaceae bacterium | reverse complement strand
CGGAATTCGGACTTCTGGCGGGGCTTGCCGAAAGCTCGCGACCGGGATTGCGGATGTCAAGAAGGAAGGAGGGCCTGTGACGCTGTGAACAGGTATGCGAATGCCGTACTTCGCATGTGGCCGGAAAAACGCGCACTTGAGAACCGGACGCCGCTCGCCCAAAGATGGCCATGCCAGAGACATTCAGAGACAGTCCAGGGGAGCATTCGACGATGTTCGAGGAGGATGAACCGAAACGCAAGGTCGCCCATGAACTTGGGCAACCGCTGGCTTCACTGTCGGTGGAGGAACTGAAACGCTATGTCGAGGCACTGATCGCCGAACGGGCCCGCGTCGAGACGGAGATCGCCAGACGCTCTGATGTGCGGAGCGCCGCCGAGGCTCTCTTCAAGAAGCCGGCAGGCTGATTGGTGGTGGCTGTCCATTGCCGCAGCTGTGGCGCGTGCACGGTACGGGAAGTGCCAAAGGACGATGATCGCGAGCGCGATGTCTGTCACGCCTGCGGCGAAATCCACTATGTCAATCCCAAGATCGTCGTTGGCTCGGTGGTGCATTACGGTGACCGGCTTCTCCTCTGCCGCCGGTCGATCGAGCCACGCACGGGGTTCTGGACCATTCCGGCCGGTTACATGGAAAACGGGGAGACGGCTCCGGAAGGTGCGGTGCGTGAGGCATGGGAGGAGGCACGGGCGCGGATCGAGACGGATGCGCTCATCGCTGTCTACAGCATCGCCCGGCTCGATCAGGTCCAGCTTCTCTATCGCGCCACGCTGCTCGACGCCCATGTGGAAGCCGGGCCGGAAAGTCTGGAGGTGGCGCTTTTCGAGTGGGATGGAATCCCCTGGGATGAACTCGCCTTCCCGACTGTTCGCTGGGTGCTCGAACGTTCGATCGAGATCCGCGCGGATCCCGGCAAGGCGGTCATCACCGTCGGCAATCCGGCACATTTCGCCTGCCGGGAGCGATTCAGCGAGGCGAGACCGGAAGGTGGTCGCGAACGTTGACAGCGGGTGGCGGTCTGGTGAAAGATCCGTTGGCAGCCCGGTGGCTGCGTGGAGATCGGGTCATGCGACGACGACGAATTCGAATGAGGCACTGCCGCTGAAGACGGACCGGTCGCACCCGGCTGTCTTGCCGAACAGACCCGATCCATCCTTTCGAAAGACATCGTCATGGTCCAGATCCGCAAGGAGCTCGAAGGCGACCTGCTCTCCATAGAAACGCTGCTCGATCTCGCATTTGGCACCAACAGGAAATCGAAGACATCCTATCGCTACCGAAGCGGCATCGAGGCGGTTGACGAACTGTCGCATGTTGCCGAGACGGCGGATGGCGAACTGGTCGGCACCATCCGTTACTGGCCGATCGAGGTTTCGGGGCATGGTGCGGCCCTGCTTCTCGGCCCGCTGGCCATTCATCCTGATTATCACGGACGCGGGATCGGCCGGGCGCTTGTTTTCAGCACACTGGCTCAGGCCGAGGCGTTCGGTCACGAACTCGTCTTCCTCGTCGGAGATCCCGATTACTACAGGCGTTTCGGCTTCGCGGTCGCACCACGGCACATCCTCATGCCGGATGAGGCTCCCGAACGGCTCCAGTACCGGATCCTGGGCGAAGGCATGCTTCCCGCCATGCCTGCCACGCTCATGCGCGCGAGGTGTCTTCGAGACGAGATGGGACCGCTGAGCCTGCCGCTTCCTCTGTCCATGGAGCGGGCCGGTAACGCCGGGCGCCAGTCCGCCTGAGAAGCTTCGCAGAAGACCTGCGCGAACAGCAGATACCGAAGACGTGCCAGCGAGATTCAGGGTCGCAGCGTTGCTATCCCACGCTCTGACGTTCGCGCAGATAATCATAGGCTTCGATGATCGCACGGAGACGTTCGCCCGCCTTTGCATCGCCCGGATTGAGATCCGGATGACTGGCCTTCGCCATGGCCTTGTACCGGCTCTTCAGCTCATCACTACTGAA
This sequence comes from Geminicoccaceae bacterium, assembly GCA_020446285.1. Lineage (GTDB taxonomy): Bacteria > Pseudomonadota > Alphaproteobacteria > Geminicoccales > Geminicoccaceae > JAGREO01. The sequence continues at coordinate 2,485 of JAGREZ010000044.1, read as the reverse complement.
TCCGGGCTGCAGGCCGAGACGCTGCATCATTTCGCCCGTCTGTCGATCGGGCGAAGCGGTGTCCCGTTCGCGTCGGTCGTCATGATGTCCGCGCCTGCCGGTTTCACCGAAAATATCGAAGGGATCGCGCCAGTTTTCGCTGTCGAAGATACCTGAAGCAAACGGCCAGCTCGGCCGGTGCCAGGTGCTGTCGGCGCGAAGATGGGCCTCGACCTCGCCGTCGCTCATGCCATCGAAGAAATTCCATCTGGAGTTGTATTCGCGGACATGGTCGAGGCAGAGCAGCATGAAGTCACGCAGCTGCTGACGCCCACGCGGTGCCCGAAACTCTCCATGCGCGCTGCATCCCGGCCACTCGCACACATGCGGCGGCGCTGGTGGCTCGACATCGTCGAGACGGACAGCCTCCAGCCTTTCATGCAGTCTGGGACGGGCGTTTCGCGTATTCATAAGGTCCAGTATGCTATGGCCTGTGACCCGAAACAAGCCATTCGGCCGACGGTTGAAAAAGCGCCCGATGACACAATATCACCGGGCGCTCTTCCACTTGCGGGCGGGTCAGCGGCTGGACTTTGCCGCAGACGGACGCTTCGCTCAGTTCAGTCCTTGGTGCCGGCGACCAGCTTGTTGGCGCCGATCCACGGCATCATGCCACGCAACTTCTTGCCGACCTCTTCGAGAGCATGGTCGGCATGTCGGGCACGGATCGCCTTGAAGGATGACTGGCCGGCCTTGTTCTCGAGCACCCAGTCACGGGCGAAGCGGCCCTCCTGGATGTCGGCGAGCACACGCTTCATCTCGGCCTTGGTCTCGGGCGTGATGATGCGCGGGCCGGTCATGTAGTCGCCATATTCGGCGGTATTGGAGATCGAGTAGCGCATGTCGGCGAGGCCGCCCTCATAGATGAGATCGACGATCAGCTTCACCTCGTGGACCGTCTCGAAATAGGCCATCTCCGGGGCGTAGCCCGCCTCGGTCAGCGTCTCGAACCCGGCCTGGATCAGCGCGCAGAGACCGCCGCAAAGCACCACCTGCTCGCCGAAGAGATCGGTCTCGACCTCCTCCTTGAATGTCGTTTCGATGATGCCCGCACGCGCACCGCCGATGGCCGCCCCGTAGGAGAGACCGATATCGTGAGCGTTGCCGGTGGCATCCTGATGGATGGCGAGAAGCGAAGGTACGCCCGCACCCTTCTGGTACTCCGCACGCACCAGATGACCGGGGCCCTTGGGCGCTATCATCAGCACGTCGAGATCGGGGCGCGGCTCGATCAGGCGAAAATGGATGTTGAAGCCGTGCGCGAACATCAGCGCCGCGCCTTCCTTCATGTTCGGCTCGAGGTCTTCCTTGTAGATGTCGGCCTGGAGCTCGTCCGGGGTCAGCACCATGACCACATCGGCCCACTTCGCCGCCTCGGCCGGGGTCATCACCTTGAGACCGGCACGCTCGGCCTTGGCCTTGGACGGGCTGCCTTCGCGCAGGCCCACGACCACCCCGGCGACGCCGGAATCCTTCATGTTGTTCGAATGACCGAAGCCCTGGCTGCCATAGCCGATGACGGCTACCTTTTTGGACTTGATCAGATTGAGATCGGCATCGGCCTCATAATAGACGCGCATTTCTGCTCCCATACGCTTGCTGTTCGAAAACGGCGGACCCGCGAAACGCGCGGGCCTCGCGTTCAGTCCCCCCTGGGTTCCAGGATGCCAGCACCGCGGCCGATCGCGACGACACCGGCGCGGCTCACCTCGGCAGGCTGGATCATGTTGATGAAGGCGTCGAGATCGTCGCTCGTGCCGGTCGCCTCGAAGATGAAGCACTCGACGGTTCGCTCGACGAGTCGTGCGCCCATGAAATCGGCGATCCGCAATGCGTCGATCAGGCGCTCGCGATTGCCGAACACCTTGACCAGCGCCAGTTCACGCTCGACCGGATTGCCCTCGACCGTGAGATCGCGGACGAAATGCACCGGCACGCACTTGTCGAGGAGCGCCTTGATCTGTTCGATCACGAACTCGGTGCCCACCGTGACGATGTTGATGCGCGAGAGAGACCGCGCATGGTCCACCTCGGATACGGTCAGACTCTCGATATTGTAACCGCGGCCGGAAAAGAGGCCGATCACACGGGCCAGAACGCCCGGCTCATTGTCGACAAGAACGACAATCGTATGGCGTCGCTCGTTTTCGCTCATCTGGTTCTACTCGAATTGACGTGGCTATGTGCGGGGTTCGATCGTCTCAGACCAGTGTCATACCGGTTTCGGAGATCGCCTCGTGTGCGCCATCTTCCTCGGGACTCATCCTGATCTCGTTGTGTGCGGCACCCCCCGGAATCATCGGATAGACGTTCTCCGCACGGTCCACGACCACATCCGCGATCACCGGCTTGTCGATGCGGATCATCTCCTTGATGAGATCGTCCACCTCGCTGGGTTTTTCCGCGCGCAGGCCCACCGCACCGAACGCTTCGGCCAGCTTCACGA
>JAGREZ010000379.1:7216-7365 GCA_020446285.1 Geminicoccaceae bacterium | reverse complement strand
GTCCCCGACCCGCACGCGATCCTGGACGAACGCTGCCGCTTGCGCGACGCCGAGGACGCCGCCATCGCCGCGGCGACGCGACCTGTATACAGCTTCCATGCCGACGACACGCGCGAGAGATTCCGAAAAGCCTGATTGCATACAGGGCT
>JAGREZ010000379.1:0-7208 GCA_020446285.1 Geminicoccaceae bacterium | reverse complement strand
TCTATACAATTGGGGAATTTTGCCAAAAGCGTCCAGCGTTCTGCGGTGCTTTCAAGATGGCGAGACAATGACTAGACTGCGGCCATGCACGCGCTCGCCAATCCCCTGCGCTTCCAGCGCCTCGCCGATGCGGTCCTGCCCTGGGTCGCCTGGCCGACACTCGCCCTGACGCCGGTCGCCCTTTACTGGTCGCTGGTGGTGGCGCCCGCGGATTATCAGCAGGGAGAGGCGTACCGGATCATCTATGTGCATGTGCCGGCGGCATGGATGGCGACCTTCACCTATGTCATGGTCGCCGTCGCCAGTCTCGTGGGACTGGTCTGGCGGCATCCGCTGGCAGAAGTGTCGGCGCGGGCGGCGGCGCCGGTCGGGGCGGTGTTCACCGCGATCGCGCTCTTTACCGGCTCGGTCTGGGGCAAGCCCATGTGGGGGACATGGTGGGTCTGGGATGCGCGGCTGACATCCGTTCTGATCCTGTTTTTCCTCTATCTGGGGTATATCGCACTTCACGATGCTTTCGAGGATCCGGCGAGAGGTGCGCGGGCGGCCTCGATCCTCGCGCTGGTCGGCGCGATCAACCTGCCGATCATCAAGTTTTCCGTCGACTGGTGGAACACGCTGCATCAGCCCTCCTCGATCATGCGTCTGGACGGGCCGGCCATCGATGCGTCGATGCTCTATCCGCTGCTGTTGATGATCCTTCTCTTCAAGCTCTATCTGCTGACGGTGATGATCCTGCGGATCCGCCTTCACCTCGACGAGCGCAAGATCGTCAATCTGCGGCTCGGAACGCGGGACATGGCGGCCTGACCGCTCCGGAGCTGCCGCCCGGCGGTTGCTGTCGAAAACAATCCGTCAACCTCTCGTTAAATTCATATAACAAGATTCCCATTGGCAGCGTCTCGACGTGCGGTTAAGCGAGCGTCATCCTCTTCAACGCACGCAGGAAATCGCATGCTCCAGGAATTCAAGGAATTCGCCCTCAAGGGCAATGTGCTCGACATGGCGGTCGGCATCATCATCGGCGCGGCCTTCACCACCATCGTCACCTCGCTGGTCGATGACGTCCTGATGCCGCCCATCGGCATGATTCTCGGCGGTATCGATTTCTCGAACTACTACATCAACCTTTCCGGTCAGGAGATCACCTCGCTGGCCGCGGCGAGGGATGCCGGCCAGCCCGTCATCGCCTACGGCAATTTCATCAACGCAATGATCAAGTTCCTGATCGTCGCCTTCGCGCTCTTCCTGATCGTCAAGAACATCAACAATCTGAAGAAGATGATGGAAAAGGACGAGGAGAAGGCCGCCGACGAGGCACCGCCGCCGCGCAACGAGGTGCTGCTCGAGGAAATCCGCGACGCGATCCGCTCGCGCAACGGCTGACCCCCTTCGTTTGCGTTCCGCACCGCGCCCTCCCCGAACGGGCCGGTGCGGCGCGGTCCGCTTCCCTCACATCCGCGGCACGGCGGCGCTTTTGCCCCGGATCAGACCCAGCCGCCGTCGGCGATGTAGGTCTGGTTGGTCATGCAGCCGCTGTCATCGGCGGCGAAGAACAGGACGACGCGGGCGATATCCTCGGGATAGAGCTTGCGCTTGAGGCACTGGCGGCTCATCAGCTCCGCCTCGCTTTCCGGATTGAGCCAGAGATCCTGCTGGCGCTGCGTCATGATCCAGCCGGGCGCCACCGAATTCACGCGGATATTGTCGGGGCCGAAATCGCGCGCCATGCCGCGGGTGAGCCCGACCACACCGGACTTGCTCGCAGTATAGCCGTGCATGCCGCCCTGCCCCACCATCCAGCTCGTCGAGCCCATGTTGACGATCGCACCGCCACCCGCCGCCTTCATCATCGGCTGCACCGCCTGGGCGGCGAAGAACTGGTGCTTGAGGTTCATGGCGATGCGCTCGTCCCAGTATTCGGGCGTCACCTCGTCAAATTTGTGGCGATCGTCGCGGGCGGCATTGTTGATGAGCACGGTGATCGGGCCGTTGGCGTCGGCGGCCTTCCTCACGCAGCCGCGCAGCGCCTCGATGTCGCGCAGGTCCGCCTCGAGGAAGAGCGGCCGTGCATGGCCCTTTGCGGCGATGGCGTCGGCCGTGGCACTGGAGGCCTCGGCGTTGAAGTCGATGAAGGCGACCTTGCTGCCCTGCTCGCAGAAACACTCGACGATCGAGGCGCCGATACCGGAGCCGCCGCCGGTGATCAGAACCGAACGATCCTTCAGACTCGGATAGGATGCGTAGGCAGGCATGGCGTTCTCCCTGTTATCGTCTTGCATGGTTGCGCCGTTCATCGCCTTGCGCCGGTCATCCGTCAACAGCAGCGTTCGATCTTCTCATGATGCGCAAATCGGCTATCAAGGGCCGTACCGGTGCAGGCCGCGAGGGAGCGGGAAATGGATGACAGGGTCAGGCTGCGGATCGACCTTGGCGGACGCGAGATCGAGATCGAGGGGCCGGAGAGCTTCGTCGAGAGATATGCGACCCGGCTCGAGGAGATGATGGACCGGTTGCTGCAGGATGCAGTGGCGGGCGAGATGCTGCCGGCCGAGACACCGGCAGCGCCACCGGACACGGGCAGCGAGGAACCGAAACGCGATCTCGGACCGCTCGGCGCCTTCCTTCACCATCTGCCCAACAGTGCGACCGAGGTCGACAAGATGCTCGCCGCCGGATTCTATCTCGAACAGAAGAGCCCGGACGGCACCTTCGTGACCGCCGACGCCAACAGGCGCCTCGCCGAGCACGGAATCCGCATCGGCAACGCCTCGCAATGCGTGCGCCAGTCGCTCATGGCCAAACGCGTCTTCACCTTCGCGCGCGGCCGCTACAAGGTATCGCAGGACGGAAGGCGCTATCTCGATAGGCTCATGGGCGGGGCGATCGGCAGCTGAGACCGGGCGTCTCTCTTCGCACCCCCTCTCTTCGCACCCCCTCTCGCCGCGCACGCCTCTCCCCGGTCAGCCCTCGCCCTGCCCGTCATCCTCGCTCTCGATGACCGGCACCGAATAGCTGCCGTCGAGCCAGCGCGACAGGTCGACATCGCGGCAGCGCGCCGAACAGAAGGGCCTGTATTCCGAATCTCGCGGCCGGCGGCAGACAGGGCAGCGCAGGACCTTTCCCTTGCGGACGTGAATGGCCGGCCTTGCTTCCTTCAAGGGTTCCTCCAGGACATTGGCGGCTACCGCGCGACCTTGCCGGTGCCGCCGCAATGCGGACAGTTCGCGAGGCGTTCGGCCAGCCGGTTGCTGCCGCGTCGCGCACGGCTCATCTGCACGATGCCGAGCGGCGACATGGGGAAGATCTGCACCGGCGCCGCATCGCCGCGTACCGACCGGCGCAACGCCTCCTCGAGCCGCTGGCGCTGGGGCCGGGTCGGCAGGTCGACGAAATCGACGATGATCGTGCCGCCGAGATTGCGCAGGCGCATCTGCCGTCCGATCTCGGCGGCCGCCTCGAGATCGACATCGAGCGCCGCCCGCCCGCCGCCATCAACATCGATGGCGATGCAGGCCGCCGCATGCTCGATGATGATCCGCCCGCCGCCGGCAAGTTCCAGCTCGCGCGCCAGCGCCCGGCCGATCTCGTCATCGACACCCGTCTGAGCGAAGGCGGAGCCCTGCGCCTCGAGCCGGATCAGTTCGGGCCGCTCGCTTTCCGGCAACCGTTCGAGCATTCTCGTGCAGCGGACGAACAGGCCGTCATCGGCGATCGCGATCTCGTCGATCCGATGGTCCAGCAACTGCCAGACCAGCGTTTCGAACGGATCGATCATTCCGCCGAGCGGCCCCGTCGCAGCACCCTTCGCAAGCCCCGCCTTCCCCGACCGTTCCCACCAGCCGCGAAGCTCCAGGGCTTCGGCCTTCAGCGCATCGTCATCGACCGCGACCGCCAGCCTGCGCACGACGAAGCCCGCATCGAGACCGAGCCCGGCGCAACGTCCGGCCATCTCCTCGCGCGCACGCCCCTTCAGCCGCGGGCTGAGTGCCAGCTCGTTCGCGTGCGGCTGCAAGGCGAGAAACCGCCCCCTGAGTTGCACGGCCGCCGTCACCCGCGGGCCCTTGTCGCCTCCGGCCTCGCGCCGCCCCTGCACGATCAGCCGCTGACCCTCGGCAAGCCCGGCCGCCCTGTTCCGTTTCGCGCCCTCGCCGCCATCCAGGGCCGGCAGGGCAAAACGCGCGTCACGGGCGAGAATGAAGGCTTCGCCGGCGCTGGCACCGATATCGACGAAGGCGCCGCCGAGATGCCGGTCGATGCGGGTGATCCGGCCGGCATGGAGCCCGTCGCCCAGTTCTCCGGCCGTCGCCGTCCGGAGCAGGTCGACCAGCCGGTCATCCTCGATCAGCGCCGCCTCGACGCCGTCGTCCCGCTTCTCCAGCACCAGTGCGAGACGGCTCATGGAAGAACACCCGCCGCACGCAGGAGCCCGGCGGTCTCGCAGAGCGGCAGGCCGATGACATTGCTGCAGGAGCCGTTCACGCTCGCGACGAACATCGCGGCATGACCCTGAAGGGCGTAACCGCCGGCCTTGCCCTGCCAGTCGCCCCGTTCGACATAACGTTCGATTTCAGCCCCGTCGAGCCGCCGCAGGCGAACCACGGTCTCCACGATCCGGGTGCGCTGACGGCCGTCGCGATCGATCACGGCCACGCCGCCATGGACACGGTGCCGTCTTCCGGAAAGCCGCTCGATACATCGGCGGGCGGTGTCGGGATCCTCCGCCTTGGGCATGATCCGCCGCCCCATGGAAACGACCGTGTCGGCCGCGAGAATGACACTGTCCGTCGCCCCGGTCATCGATCCGCTCACCGCCCGCGCCTTCTCGATGGCGAGCCTGAGCGCGTGCGCACGCGGCAACTCGCCGCGCTTGGGCGATTCGTCGATATCCGGCGCGATCACCCCGGCCGGAATGACGCCGATCTGCCGCAGCAGTTCGAGGCGCCTCGGCGAGGAGGATGCCAGAATGAGGGGAACGCCGGTGTGCAAGCCTATTTGAAACGATAGGTGATCCGACCGCGGGTCAGATCGTAGGGCGTCATCTCGACTGTCACCCGGTCTCCGGTCAGAACGCGAATCCGGTTCTTGCGCATCCTTCCCGAAGTATGTGCGAGAATTTCATGCTCGTTTTCGAGCTTCACCCGAAACATCGCATTGGGCAGCACTTCCGTGACCGTGCCGTTGAACTCGATGAGATCCTCTTTCGCCAATCTATTCTCCAATTGAGGTCATGACAGCGCCCGCCACCCGCCGGCGCTCCGGGCTATGTCGATGAGCAGGGGCCCAAGGTCAAGCGCGAACAGCGAAAAGCACGCAGGTCGCATGTGCCGGCACGCACCCCGCGCATGTCTTCAAAAACCGAGCCCGAGCCCGATGGACAGGCGATTGCCGAACCAGCCGAAACCGTAGCTGCCCATATAATCGTCGGGAAACAGGCGGGCCGAGGCCGCCCACAGATCGCGCACCTCGACGGGTCCGTCGAGCGGGCCGGAACGCACGGCGGCGACCGGACGATCGCCCTGACAAAGGGCGAGGCGGAAACCCTCGCCGGGCGGCAGCATCGCCTCGTCGCAAAGCGGTCCACCCGCCGGGTCCGGCGAATAGGTCAGATAGACACCGCGCGGCGGGCCGCTGTCGCCATCCTCCCCGTTACGCTCCCCGTCGCGCTCCCCGTTGCGCTCTTCGCCGCGCTCGCCGTCGCGGGGCTCGATATCGACGGAAAGGCCGCGAATCCCGTCGGCGACCGCCTCCGCGAGCCGGACCCCGGAAAGCGGGGCCGCATCGGTCCGGATGACGATCGGCACCGGGCCGTCGCGCGCCTCGCGTTCGAGCAGACGCCGCGCCTGCGTCGGATCCGAACCGTCCATCACTTCGGGAGCGGAGGCGCCGGCACAACCCGAAAGCAGGATCGCCAGAGCCGGGAGGAGATGGTAACGTAAAGATTGCGGACCATGGTACATCAACAACTCCGGGCGAATCATCGTCTCTTCACCAATGTTAACATCTCCTCAAGCGGTTCAAAGTAGGATGTCGTCATCGATTGGCTTCGGGTCCAGCGAACCCGCAAGACAATGAACGAGCAACAGCAACAGCGGGTGTGAAAATCATGCAGGATTCGCATGTCGTACGTATTGGCGTGATCGGAACGGGCTTCGTATCGCGACACTTCACCATGGAACTGGCGCATCGAAAGGAATATGCGCTCTCCCGCGTCCTCACCCGCCGTCCGGTCGACAGCTGCGGCGACTTTCCCTTCCGCGACGCGCTCACCAACTCGCTCAACGAACTGATCGACAAGAGCGACATCATCTTCGAATGCACCGGCGACGTGCTGCACGCCACCGAGACCGTCGAGGCAGCGCTCGCCTCCGGCAAGCCGGTCCTCACCCTCAATCCCGAATTCCACGTCACCACCGGCTCCTATTTCGTCGACAAGGGCTTTCTGACCGAGGCCGACGGCGACCAGCCGGGTTGTCAGGCCTCGCTGTTCGAGGAAGCGGCGGCGATGGGCTTCGAGCCGATCGTGCTCGGCAACATGAAGGGCTTCCTCAATCGTCATCCCACCCCCGAGGACATGAAGTTCTGGGCCGGCAAGCAGGGCATCAGCATGCCCATGGTGACCTCGTTCACCGACGGCACCAAGATGCAGGTCGAACAGGCGCTGGTCGGCAATTTCTTCGGCTTCGACATCGCGAAGAACGAGCTCATCGGCCCCGAGACCGACGATCTCAAGGAGGTCTCGAAGATCCTCGGCGACGCCGCCACCGAACTTGGCCGGCCGATCACCGACTATGTCGTGTCGCGCAAATTGCCGCATGGGGTGTTCATCGTCGCCCGTCACAAGGACGAGCAGATCGACGCCCTGCGCTACCTGAAAATGGGCGATGGCCCGTATTACACGCTCATCCGCAACAACATCTTCGTGCATCTCGAGGTGTTCAGAACACTCGAACGCATGATCAAGCTGAAAACTCCGCTCTTGCACAATCACGCAACCCCCTCTATTTCCGTCGCGGCCGTTGCCAAGCGTGACCTCCAGCCCGGAGAGCGCGTCGAGCGCGGTTGCGGAAGCTTCGAGATGCGGGGCATCTGTGTGCGCATGAAGGAGAACCGGGGGCATCTGCCCATCGGTCTGGCTGAACAGCTCACGGTGAAGCGCCGCATCGAAAAAGATCAGATCATCGGGCTCGACGATGTCGAACTGCCCG
>JAGREZ010000378.1 GCA_020446285.1 Geminicoccaceae bacterium | reverse complement strand
GCGACCGACCGGGAGCGCAGCCTGCGTGGCGCCTGAACGCAAGGACAGATGCCCCGCTGCAGCGCAGCGAGGTATCCTGGATGATCGCCTCAGCCGGTGGTGCTGCCGAGCGAGAGCATGGCCGTCAGCAGTGCCGCGGAGAGGGAGGCGAGGATCGGGTCGTCGAGGCTCGACCGGAACGCATCCCGGTCGAGGAGGACGAGAAGGCGGGCGAGGAGGCCGAGGAAGACGAGTGCCGCGATCAACGGGACGAGGCCGGCGAGCACACCGAACGGAAGGCCGTCCTCGAAGGACATGATGGTGGCGAGCCCGGCGGCGGCGAACAGCAGGAAGGCCGCCGAACGCACGAACAGCTCGAGCGGCGGCTCGATCCGCGTCGTGCTCCAGCCATGCCCGTGACGGGAGATGGCGATGAGCACGCCGAGCGCGCCGGCCCCCGCCGTGAGGCTCAGATCGGCACTGCCGCCCACGGCTATCGCCCCGGCCTCGGCGGACAATGCGAGGATCATGCCGCGCATCAATGCCTCGCCGACCGGCCGCAGGGTGAAGTGGTGACAGGCGAAATCCAGCGCCACGATCATCAGCGCCAGCAGCAGGAAGCCCCGGCCAAGCATGACCCCGGCGATGATCGGCAGCAGGGCGAGGGCGAGCGGCCATGCCCGTGCCTGCGCGTGACCGCTGATGAAGGCCTCGCCCGGTGCCAGCACCAGCCGGGTGGCGTTGACCGTGAAGAGGACCGCGAGCAGGGTGAGGAACAGGTCGTTCGCGCCGAACGCGGGAGCGGAAACGAGTGCCGCGACCATCAATACGCTCTGGCGGCGAAAGAGTGTCCCGAGATCGGCAAGGGCCGGCTCGCCGGTCGCATCGGCGAGCGTCACGACCGGATAGCGGCGGGCATTGGCGCGGCCCCGTTTCCGGTGTGCGCGGACGATCCGGTCTTGCGCGAAATCCCGTGCCAGATCCCGCAGGATGCCCGCGAACGATGCCAGTCCCGGCAATGGCACGGGTCTCGCGGGGGCTTCCACATGGTCGATCCGTGTCGCCATCGATTGCCTTTCCGATCATGATCGCCGCCGTCGCCGCATCTTCGGGCCGGCGTTGAGGTGGAACCGATGGCGCGAAATCTGGCGGAACAGGGTTAACGTGTGGTTAACGACACGTCCGGGTCTGAAACCGCGATTCCCGTCTGGAAACGTTCTTATCTTGACTTCTGGCAGCGTTTCGCCATTTTTCAGGAAAAGGGGACCAGTTCGGTACTCTTTATCGCGCACCCGCCGTCGAAAGCGGGGCAAACCGCACCACCGGGAGCATTCGTCGAGTGATCAGGCTCAGCAAGATCGCCGATTACGGGATCGTCATGATGACGCACCTCGCTCGTGAGCGGCGGGCGTCGGGTGAGGATGGCAACCAGTCGAGCGCGCATGAGATCGCCGCGGCCACGGCCATACCGCCGGCCATGGCGAGCAAGATCCTCAAGCTCTTGTGCAAGGCCGAACTGCTTCGCTCGCAGCGCGGCGCGCGCGGGGGGTACGAGCTCGCCCGTGACGCCGGGGCGATCGATGTTGCGGAGATCATCCAGGCGCTCGACGGTCCCATAGCGATCACCGCCTGCGTCGAGGATGGCGACGGCGATTGCTGCATCGAGGCGCTGTGCCCCGCCCGGACCAACTGGCAGAAGATCAACGGCGCCATCCGCGATGCGCTCGCGGACATCAGTCTCGAGGACATGGCGCAATCCATTCCCGAGGCCTTCATGCTCGATGCCGGGCAGGAACGGACTCGTATCGAAAAGGTCGTGGAGTAAGCGAATGGCATCCGCCCTGGAAACGGTCCGCGATCATGCGGGCAGCGAATACAAGTACGGGTTTGTCACCGACATCGAATCCGAGCTGGCGCCCAAGGGGCTGAACGAGGATATCGTCCGGCTGATCTCGGCGAAGAAGAACGAGCCGGAATGGCTCACCGAATGGCGGCTGCAGGCCTATCGCCGCTGGCTGACCATGGAGGAGCCCGACTGGCAGAAGGTCACCTTTCCGAAGATCGACTATCAGGACATCCACTATTACGCCGCTCCCAAGCTCAAGGAGCAGCCGAAGAGTCTCGACGAGATCGACCCGGAGATCCGCTCGACCTACGACAAGCTCGGCATTCCGATCAAGGAGCAGGAGATCCTTGCGGGTGTCGCCGTCGACTATGTGTTCGATTCGGTTTCGGTGGCGACCACCTTCAAGAACAAGCTTCGGGAACTCGGCGTCATCTTCTGTTCCATGTCCGAGGCGGTGCATGACCATCCGGAACTCGTGAAGCGCTGGCTCGGCTCGGTCGTGCCGCAGGGCGACAATTACTTCGCCGCGCTGAATTCGGCGGTCTTCACCGATGGCAGCTTCGTCTATGTGCCGAAGGGCGTGCGCTGCCCGATGGAGCTTTCCACCTATTTCCGCATCAACGAGATGAATACGGGCCAGTTCGAGCGCACGCTGATCGTCGCCGACGAGGGGGCCTATGTCTCCTATCTCGAAGGCTGCACCGCACCCATGCGTGACGAAAACCAGCTTCATGCAGCTGTGGTCGAACTCGTCACCCTCGACGATGCCGAGATCAAGTA
>JAGREZ010000610.1 GCA_020446285.1 Geminicoccaceae bacterium | reverse complement strand
CAGTGGCCCTCACCGTAGGCTTACGCTACAAGCTGAGGGGTTCAAGAATTGGAGTCGATTTGAAATCGACTGTCGTCGACAGGCTCGCCTTCCTGTTCCTCGATAGCCATGGGCCGATACGACGTCACCTGCAGGACGGATGGTCCTGACCATTTTCTCCGGCATCGCCGAATTCGAACGCGAGCTTATCAAGAGCCGAACCGATGAAGGCCGCCATGCCGCCCGCAAGCGTGGCGTGCCCTTCGGCCGCCCGCCCAAACTGCGCCCCGATCAACGCGACCTCGCACGCCAGTTGCTCGAGGACGGCAAGTCGATCAGCGAAGTCGCACGCACGTTCAATGTCCACCCGGCAACCATCTATCGATGCCTCGACGAAAAAGCCGGCTTATGACCCCTGGCCGTTCCATTCATGCGCACAGTCCGAATCGACCCGAAAAAGCCTGCGCACGCCTTTGCAACGCGGCGGTGGTGCCATGCAAAGGGCTCAACCAGGTGAGCAGTTACCCTCAAAGGGCCCCGGCCTTGAACGCTATACGACTGATCAAGGTGGCGGCCAGTAGGAACAGCGCAATGATCGCTGTCTGGATGGTAGACATCGCCGCAACCAACCCGACATCGCCTTGAATCCAAGCTTGCAAGATCGAAATACTCATGACCTCGGCCCCAGGGGCTACTAAGAACAATGCCATCGAGTACTCTCGGATTATCTGTACATAGACAAGAACATAGGCTGAGAACAGTGCGGGGATCATCAGCGGGAACAGAATGCATCGTGCAGTCGTCCACCAGTCGGCACCCATTATTCGCGAGCTTCGATCCAAGTCTTTTCCGATCTTGGTAATGTTCGGAAAGATCGTGCCCAGCGCAGTCGGTAGAAACTTGGCCGTGTAGGCGATGATGAAGATCACCAGCGTCGAACGAAGTGCGCCTACTCCGGGCACCAAGAGTATGGTGTAGAGAAAGGCAATGCCGCCGATCATGCCCGGAACAGCTCGCGGAACCATTGCGAGATATTCCAGGAGGCGCCGGTACCGAAAATCTGAGCGGTAGCAGATCAGCGCGGTGACGGCCGCGAATCCGACGACGATCAGCCCGCCACCACTGGCAAGAACCACGCTGTTGGTGACCGCCCGCCGGAACCGTTCCGACCCGGCGACGAACTCGAAATTCTCCAACGATAGGACTTCCCAAACGGGGATGAGCGGCGTCAGGACCGTCACAAAGGCGCGCACAAAAATGCCGAGCATTGGTATCGCCAAAAAGATCAGACCGTAGCCGCCGACGACCAGAAACACGACCCAACGGAACCGGCCGAGATCGAACAGGCCCTGGCGCGATGCCTTGCCTGTGACGCTGGTGTAGCGGTTGGTGTCGCCGATCACATAAGTTTGTAGGTACAACAGAAGTGCGACGATCGTCAGGAACATCAGCGCAGCGGACGCGGCGATGCCATAATCCGCGCCGACCTGGCCGTAGACCATCTTGTATAATAGCGGCATGAGCAACTGGATGCCCGCCGGTTCACCTAGGATCAGCGGGACCGAAAGCGACTCCAGCGAGTTGGTAAAGTTGATCATGCCGCTGAACGTGATGGCGGGCAACAGTAGCGGTATCGTGATGCGCCACATGATCCGCATCGGCGAGGCCCCGCAACTGCGCGCGGCTTCTTCCATGCTGGGATCGGCCAGTGCGACGGCACCGCGGCAGAACAGAAAAGTAATCGGTGCATGCATCACACCACCGACCAACGCCATGCCAAGCATCGATTCCAGTACCCATGGCTCCAAACCCAGTGTGTTCCGGAACAACGCCGTTGCATAGCCGGCTGGGCCATAAACGACCTCCCATCCGAACACCAAAACCGGCGGTGACAGGAACAGCGGTGTCAGAACCGTGGCTGCTATTAGTCCCTTGAACGGCATGTTGGTGCGTGCAAGGCAGATCGCCTGCAACGCGCCCACAACCTGGCTGACAATGGTGGAAAGGACCGCGAATATCAGGCTGTTCAGCGCAGCGCCCCGAAATTCGTCGCTTGTGAGGACGTTGTAGTAGTTCGCCAGCGTGAACTGCTCGCCCACGTCATAAAGCGGCTTGTCGGTAAAGGACTGGTAGATCAGCGGTATGAAGGGACCACCAACAATGAGAAGCACGATGGCCGCGACAAGCCAATAAATCATCTTGGTCCGTCGTGATCTAAGCGTGCCGTGCCTGTTCAGACCCGCGGACAAGTTCTCCGCATTACTGTTGAAGGCGAGAGTTTCAGACATTGGGGCTACCTGTCTTCGAAAACGCTAGAGGCCGATCTTGGGATCCACAGACGGACTGCACCAAGGCCTATGTCATCCTGCGTCTCGACCTTGATTTCCGTACCCCTTAAATCGACACCATACTGGATACAGGAGCCGCAATAGGTCCGTGATACGACCCGTGCATCGATCTCACTTCCCTCACTGTCACCCGCAGGCGCCTCTTCGCCGGTTTCCAATAGCTTCAGGCGTTCGGGGCGCAGTGCGACCGTGACCGCCGAGCCAAGGGTGACGGATGCGTGCGGCTTCACTTTTATCGCTACCCCGTCAGGAAGGCGTACTTCCACGCTATCATCGCCGTCGCCTCGTACGAGAGTGCCCTTCAGGAAACTGCTGGTGCCGATGAAGTCAGCCACTTCGGGCGATGCGGGATTATTGTAGACATCGGGCGGAGTGCCAATCTGCGCGATCCGGCCATGACTCATGACCGCGATCCGGTCACTCAGGGCCAAAGCCTCGACCTGATCATGGGTGACATAGATGGTCGAGATCTTCACCAGTTCATGCATCTGGCGCAACCATAACCGCGCCCGTTCGCGCAGTTTCGCGTCCAAGTTCGAAAGCGGCTCATCCAGCAACAGAAGTGCCGGGCGATATACGAGCGTTCGTGCCAGAGCGACCCGTTGCTGCTGTCCGCCGGATAGCTGGTGCGGATATCGATCAGCCATTCCGTTGAGTTCGACTAACGAAAGTACCTCGTCGACGCGGTTGCGGATCTCATTTTTCTTGAGTTTTCGCAGCGCCAGAGGGAAGGCAACGTTCTTCGCCACCGTCATGTGTGGCCACAGCGCGTAGGACTGGAACACCAGGCCGCAGTTGCGATGTTCTGGCAATAGATATTGGCGCTGCGCGCCGTTGAAAAACACGGTCTCACCTGAGACGATTCGGCCCGACGTTGGCTCGGTAAG